>JAYPYM010000007.1:15383-21794 GCA_038135915.1 Gammaproteobacteria bacterium | reverse complement strand
ATGGTTAGCAGCAATTTTCCGGAGAGCTTCTTCATCAAGCGGTTTAACAAATCTCATATCGACCAGCGTGGCATTCAGTTCTAAAGCAGCGTCCTTAATCGAATGCAGTAAGGTACCAAAGGCTAAAATCGCAACCTGTTTACCACTGTATACTGTTCGAGAAACACCGATGGGCAATGCTTCCATCTCATCACTTACATTTACACCAGGCCCCACTCCCCTCGGATAACGAACGGCAACAGGCCCCTTATAAAGATAGCCTGTATTCAACATTTGGCGACACTCATTCTCATCCGAAGGCGTCATCACCACCATATTTGGAATACATCTTAAAAAACTCAAATCAAAGCTACCATTATGAGTAGCACCATCAGCACCCACCAAACCAGCTCGATCAACTGCGAATAAAACATCTAAATTTTGCAAAGCAACATCGTGTATCAACTGATCATAAGCTCTTTGTAAAAAAGTAGAATAGATTGCAACAACCGGTTTAAAACCTTGGCAGGATAAACCAGCTGCAAAGGTGACACTGTGCTGCTCGGCAATAGCTACATCGAAATAACGATCTGGGTACTTTTTTGAAAACGCAACAAGATCAGACCCTTCGCGCATGGCTGGCGTAATTGCAACAACTGTATCATCAACCTCAGCTATATCGCATAGCCATTGACCAAAAATATTTGAATATGAAAGCTTCTTAGACTTCTTTTCTTTTTGATTATTTTGTCCCTTCTGCTTCGAAGGCTTTGCTTCTATCTTGTGTAGCGCATGATAGCCAATCGGATCGAGTTCGGCCGGAATGAACCCCTTACCTTTTTGCGTCACAACATGCAAAAGCTGCGGCCCTTTCAAAGCTTTCACTTTTTTCATATAAAGCAAAAGCTCTTCGATATCATGTCCATTAATCGGGCCGATGTAATTAAAGCCAAGCTCCTCAAAAAGCGTACCCGGGGAAACCATGCCCTTAACATGCTCTTCTGTTTTTTTAGCAATACCCATTGCAACAGGGTGGTTGTTCAAGATTTTTTTGCTACCAGATTTGAGCTGGTTATAAGTGCGGCTAGCCCATATTCGAGCAAAATAATTGGAAAGGCCCCCAACACTTTCAGATATGGACATCTGATTATCATTCAAGACAACCAATAGATCACTCTTCTGATTGCCTGCGTCAGCAAGCGCCTCAAATGCCATGCCAGCAGTCATTGCTCCATCTCCAATGACTGCAATTGCTTTCCTCTTTTGACCAGCTAACCGTGCTGCAACTGCCATACCTAATGCTGCTGAAATAGAGGTAGAGGAGTGCCCAACCCCAAAAGTATCGTAATGGCTTTCTTCCCTACAAGGGAACGCGGCTAACCCACCCCATTGCCTCAGCGTAGGCATTAAATGCCTCCTGCCAGTGAGTATTTTATGAGGGTAAGCCTGGTGGCCCACATCCCAAACAATCAAATCATCGGGCGTTCGAAAAACATAATGCAGCGCTAACGTAAGCTCAACGACACCTAACCCAGCACCAAAGTGACCGCCAGTTTGACCAACGAGGTACAATAGCGTTTCACGCAACTCGTCAGCTAAAGGAAGTAATTCGCTTTCTTGTAAGCCACGTAAATTCTCTGGAATAGGCACCTGATCCAAAAGCGGTGTATGAGGCGGGGATGTCGGAATTTTATCAAATGTTTTCATTTCAACAGTTTAAATGCTTTATTCATTCACTAGAGACTATTTTTGAACTACAGCAATACTTCGCAGTTAATTTTGACTAATAATATATGTTAAGATAACCCATTGAAAGGTAAATCTATTTTGTTTTGATTTCAAGCACCTAGACCACAGCAAGACCAGGTTCTAATAGGCTACCAAACCAGAAATAATGAAAAACACCTCCAAAAAACTTTGTTATTGTGGGTCAGGATCGTATTTTATCTCCTGTTGCAAACCCTATTTAAAAAACACAAAACATGCCCCTAACGTTGAATCACTTGTTCGCGCCAGGTTTTCAGCCTACTGCGTAAAGGCAACCAAGTTTCTTCAAAGGACTTGGGCACCTGAAACTGTACCCGACCAATTATCTCAGCAACTAAAATCAGACGGTGTAAAATGGATAGATCTAGAAATAATCGGCAGCAGCCAACAAGAAACGTCTGGCTGGGTAGAATTCAAAGCTTATTATACCAGCCAACTACAACAACCTAGAGAAAAGGGAGACCTCAAAGTTCTCCATGAAAAGTCTAACTTTAGAAAAGAGCTAAATATGTGGCTTTATGTTGATGGGGAAATCAATCAATAATCAACCCACTGATACTCATATCATTTGATTAAGTATCAGCAGCTTACCTTCATCCCTGATAGATTATGAATAAGCTGCTGCTGAAGCCTTAACTTACAATGAAGACTTTGGTCCTGCATTTACAATCGAACTATCTACATCGTACTTTTTAAAGTTTTCCTCAAACTGAGCAGCTAACTCATGAGCCCTTTTTACATAATCACTTGGATCTGACCAGGTATTCTGCGGATTTAATAGCTTAGCATCCACACCCTTGACATCTACTGGTATATCCAAGTTAATGATTTCTAAACGCTGAGTTTCTACGTTATCTAAGCTACCAGACAATATCGCCTCAACCACTGACCTAGTTGTCGGAATATCGAAGCGTTTACCAATACCATATGGGCCACCAGTCCACCCTGTATTAACAAGGAATGCTCGCGCACCGAAAGATTCCACTCTCTTCATAAGCAAGTTTGCATATTCACCAGCGGCTCTTGGGAAAAATGGTGCTCCAAAGCAGGCACTAAAAGTTGTTTTAATTCCCGATCCTTGGCCAACTTCAGTGCTACCAACCAAAGCTGTGTAACCACTTAAAAAATGGTAGGCAGCCGCTTCTTTACTTAAAACTGAAACCGGTGGTATCACGCCGTTTAAATCACAGGTTAGGAAAATCACATACTTAGGCTCACCAGACTGATTGTCTTTAGTTCGCTTTTTGATATGCTCTAACGGATAAGCTGTTCTGCCATTTTGAGTGATAGACACGTCTGCATAGTCAGCCTGCCTGGTTTCGGTATTAATAGCGACGTTCTCAACAACAGCACCAAACCGAATTGCATCCCAGATAACAGGCTCATTCTTTTGACTCAAGTCAATCGTCTTGGCGTAGCAACCACCCTCTAAATTGAATACAGTACCCTCTCCCCAACCATGCTCATCATCTCCGATCAGGCTACGCGAAGGATCAGCTGACAGTGTCGTTTTACCTGTACCTGATAAACCAAAAAATAAAGCCGTAACGCCATCTTCACCAACATTTGCTGAACAATGCATCGGCAAAACATCTGACTCCGGTAGAAGATAGTTCTGCACTGAAAACATTGCCTTCTTCATTTCACCCGCGTAACGCATGCCAGCAATTAAAACACGACGCTCCACGAAGTTTATAATCACACAACCTTCCGAGTTAGTGCCATCTCGATCTGGCACACACTCAAACTCGGGAACATGAAGAATATCCCATAAAGGCTTCTCAGAAGGGTTAAACCGCTTAGGTTGAATAAATAGATTATGGGCGAATAAGTTGTGCCAAGCAGTCTGAGTCGTCACTCTCACAGGCAAATAGTGCGAGTTATGAGCCCCTACATGGAGATTGGAAATAAATCTGGTCCCAAGGTCAGCAAAGGAAGCTACTCGCTCCCATAAAGCTTTAAACTTATCTTGTGGAAAAGGCCTGTTAACAGCACCCCATTGAATCTGATCCTTAGTGCTTGGCTCTTCAACAATAAACCTATCTTTTGGCGACCTGCCCGTTCTTGCTCCTGTTGTTACTACTAGAGCACCTGAGTCCGCCAGCTCACCCTCGCCTCTCTTGAGTGCATACTCAATAAGCACCGATGGACTAAGATCTTGGAAAACAGTCGGAATTGAGTTTGGAGAAAGTGCCTGATTCATATGTATATTTACCCTTTGTTCCTGTTACTGACCCAAAAATAAAAACGAACAGCGTCTGAATTGCGCCCAACCATAGGTACTTGAGCCTTAACTGTTTAATTTTTTTTGGACCAGGAATATGCTTATCTAGACCACCAATTTGGCCAAAAAACAGGCAGGGTGGCATTTATATGGTCTGCATTATGCCTTAACCAGCCAAGAAAATCGAGTAGAATAGCGGCTATAGACTAAGAATTTAAAATAATAGGCGAAACGCCTATCTAAAACTTAAGGCGCCACCTTACAACCGACAAACGCCCCCAACCAACAAAAAGCTTCACCTAACTGCCACAATATTTACCAATTTCACCCATCGTCTATTTGATCCCCCTAGCACAGCACTGAAATCTTGTTTAATATCCACCACTTGATTCATCACATTTCTCAGGTAAATCAGATGACAGATAAATCCGACCAAAACGATAGAAGTCAAAACAATACTCGAAAATATTCAAGCACAGTTGTCGACGGCATTGAACAACTTCCTGCCAGAGCCATGCTAAGAGCTGTTGGCTTTCAAGACGAAGACTTTAAGAAGCCGCAAGTCGGTATCGCATCAACCTGGGCAATGGTAACGCCATGCAATATGCACATCAATCAACTCGCTGAAGTGACCAATGAAAGTGTTAACAAAGCGGGCGGTAAAGGTGTCGTATTTAACACCATTACCATTTCAGATGGCATTTCCAATGGCACCGAGGGTATGAAGTACTCACTTGTTTCGAGAGAAGTGATAGCGGATTCGATCGAAGTAGTTGCTGGCTGCCAAGGCTACGACGCAATTATTTCTATTGGAGGTTGCGATAAAAACATGCCTGGCTGCCTAATTGGTATGGCCCGATTAAACCGCCCATCAATCTTTATCTACGGCGGCACAATACAGCCTGGGAAAAACCATACTGATATAATTTCCGCCTTTGAAGCGGTAGGCGCACAAGCCAAAGGGGACTTATCACCGATAGAAGTCAAACAAATTGAAGAGACTTCAATTCCTGGCCCAGGCTCCTGCGGCGGCATGTATACCGCAAACACCATGGCATCTGCGATAGAAGCCCTGGGTATGAGTTTACCTGGTAGCTCTGCTCAGGAAGCAATTTCTGAAAGCAAGCAGTCAGATTGTACCGCAGCCGGACAAGCAATCATGAACCTATTGGAAATGGATATCAAACCTAGGGACATCATGACTCGCAAATCCTTTGAAAATGCAATTCGAGTTACCATTACCCTGGGCGGTTCAACTAACGCAGTATTGCACTTGTTAGCAATGGCCAGTGCTGTAGACGTTGATTTGTCCATTGATGACTTTACGGCGCTCGGGAAAGAAACGCCATTACTTGCCGACCTTAGGCCTAGCGGCCATTATATGATGTCTGAACTGATCGAGATTGGCGGTATACAACCTCTGATGAAAAGCCTTTTAGACGCAGGCATGCTGCATGGAGACTGCTTGACTGTTACCGGAAAAACGCTCGCTGAAAACTTGGCTGAGGTAGCGCCATACCCAGCAAATCAATCAATCATCCGACAGCTAGATGACCCAATAAAAAGGGATAGCCACATTGTTATACTGAAGGGAAATCTATCCCCTACTGGTGCAGTCGCAAAGATCACCGGCAAAGAGGGGCTCCGGTTTTCAGGGCCAGCGCGAGTTTTTCACTCAGAAGAAGAAGCACTTGAATCAATACTAGATGGCACAGTTCAAAGCGGGGAAGTCATAGTCATTAGATATGAAGGGCCCAAAGGTGGGCCCGGTATGCGAGAAATGCTAAGCCCCACATCAGCAGTGATTGGCAAAGGACTAGGCAAATCCGTAGCGCTTATCACAGACGGCAGGTTCTCAGGAGGCAGCCACGGCTTTGTTGTGGGCCATGTCACGCCAGAAGCGGCTGCCGGCGGCCCGATAGCTATCGTTGAAAACGGAGATATCATCCAGATCGATGCTGAAACGAGAGAAATATCTTTACAATTAGATCAATCTGAAATTGACAAACGGCTAACTCAGTGGAAGGCCCCGAAACCAAAATACACTAGGGGCGTTCTAAGCAAATATGCCAGAACAGTCACTTCTGCTGCAGTGGGTGCTATAACTGATTCCGAATATGACGCTTAGTTTGAAAACCAACCTTTTTATGGGGCATCTAAAATGAGCTACCTTGGCACTAAAAACTTTAACCATAACACTTCTCCTAAAATTGGCGTGTTACTGGTTAACCTTGGAACGCCTGATGCCCCAACCAAAGTGGCTGTAAAGCGCTATTTGAAAGAGTTTTTAAGCGACCCACGAGTAGTCGAAATCCCACGCCCCATCTGGTGGATCATTCTCAACTTAATCATACTCAACATTAGGCCAAAGAAATCTGCCAAACTGTATGAGTCTATTTGGCTCAAAGAAGGCTCTCCTTTATTACATTATTCTCAAACGC
>JAYPYM010000007.1:4247-15373 GCA_038135915.1 Gammaproteobacteria bacterium | reverse complement strand
CTTACTAAAAAAGTAGAAGCCAACATTAATGCATCAATGGGAGAAAGAGCAGATAACCTAATCATCAAGTGCGCCATGCGATACGGAAATCCCGGTATACCTCAAGTACTAGAAGAAATGCGACAAGCAAACTTAAAATATCTTTACGTCTTACCTCTCTACCCCCACTATAGTGCAGCTACAACAGGTTCAATATTTGACGCAATATCAGATAGCGTGAGACGTTGGCGTTACACGCCGGAATTACACTTCTTACAAAGCTATCATGATAACGACGCTTTTATAGAACTCTGCTGCAAACAGATAGAAGCCTACTGGGAAAAAAATGGTAAGCCGGAAAAGTTATTCTTATCATACCACGGATTACCCTTACGCTGCTTACACAGCGGTGACCCCTACCATTGCCAATGCCATAAAACAACACGTTTGATCCAAGAAAAGCTAGGCGTGGATGATAATATTGTACAGACAGTTTTTCAGTCAAGGTTCGGCCGAGAGACTTGGCTTCAACCTTATCTGGATTCAACACTTGAATCTTCTGCAAAGAAAGGGTTGAAAAACGTGCAAGTATTTTGCCCAGGTTTTTCTGTAGATTGCTTAGAAACCCTTGAAGAAATCGCAATACAGGGAAAAGAATCATTTATTGAATCCGGTGGTGAGACTTTTAACTATATTCCAGCACTAAATGACAACGAAGACCATGCCACTATGCTTAAAGGCCTGATGGCGCCTGTGATTGAGTTATGGATGAAACAGCTACCTGATCAGCGACTATTAGAAAGGCAAACAAAGCTGGCTACGAATCAAGTCGAAAACCAGCTTTAATTCATCGGTCAACGAACCAAATCAAGCACGTTACGTAACGTATTTTTATTAGCTATTTCATGGTTGTGCTCTATCTGTTCAGCTAATACTTCAGCCTTAGCGACTTTGATTTTGCGATCAACATCTTTAATTCTATCGCGATACGTCTTTGCTTCATGTTCGCTTTTTGCGTCAGCTGCCTTCTTCTCTAGGCTGTTTTTCTCTCGCTCTAATTTAGAAATTCGTCTCTTTAAGTCAAAAATAACCCTACCCTCTGTATAGCGAGCACCAAACTCTGCCCCACAAACCTTATGATAAGCACCACCCTTAACACCTAATGCATACGGGTCCGTATGGTTACAGTAATAAGCAATGCCATCCCTGTGGTTACGTTTATGCCCTTCATACCTACATTGAGATTTGTAAGGGTTACCCTCACGCCCAGATTGATAATGATCAAAGGTGTCACAAAAAGCCTCCAGCCCCCTTTCGTACCCTGTGCGATACTGGCCTGAGTCAATTTGCACACCGTGCTTACTACAAGATTTTTGATGCCTGGAGAGCTTATTATAATGCCGTCCGGTCAATCCTTCCTGATACCCTAGATCATACCAGTCACCAGTTAAGCACTGGTCTTTAGACAAGGTACTACATCCACCCAGTAAAACTGCCGCTAACAACAGCAAATAACATTTCTGAAACTTCATGATCAACATCTCTGCATATGGTGAAGGCATTTAACAAACATAATTATAGCGCAAAGATATTACTCTGAAGCGGTAAAATATCTCACTATACTTACTAAAATCATTAGATCATCGTTAAATTGTAGATAGCTAAATCGATTATTGATCCAACATGAACATTAGCAAAGAACTTAGCTTTTGGATTAACAAAAGCCTAAAACAGGGAATACCAAAAGAAAATATTTTTCGTACGCTCATAGAAAAATTAGACAAAGACCCTAATTCAATTCCATCTATCCCTTGGATCATAAAGAAAATTAACTTTTTACCGAAAGATGTTGAAAAATATATCTTACAACAATATGCCTTCGATAAGCCTAAAACAGTAGACCTAGAAAAAACTACGTATCAATGTCAACGTATACTAGAAAAGCTAAACCAAAATAGCCACTTCAAACTGTTAAATAACCTTATTCAACTTTACTACTGCGAGCAATTCTTGTCTGAAGAAACATGCGACCAATTGATTCAACTCATAAAAGCTCATAACCAGAATCCAAAAAATTCGAACCATATAAACATAGATGAATCAAACCTACTCAAAGATGTAACCGAACATTTAGCAAGCACGCTAAACCTATCAGATGATGAAATAGAGCCCGCTAAAGTTGAAATCTTTAAACCTGAAATAAGTCTATCAAAACCATACATTGATCCACTACTTCATGCTCACCAGATGTCAGATCCAGGAACAGAGGAAAGCATAGGGCTGAGAACTTGGAAAATCATTATTTATCTCAACGAGGTTAAGAAGGGTGGAACAACTTCATTCCCAAATCTTAAAATTGCTATTCAACCAAAGATGGGAAGCATAGCTATTTGGAATAATCTTTTTTTCTCTGGCGAAGTAAATCCAGCATCCAGCCACATCAATAATCTCAGCCAAGACCAGCACCAATACATAATAACTTTATGGTTAAGAGAAGGTAAGAAAATAAAACATTTCTCGGATCATACCAATAAAACCATAACATTTACCAATCACCCAATAATAGGCAATAAAGAACTAACCCATGAAGAATTAATTGACGTAATTAAAAAATTAAATGAAGAATCACGGGCTCATGCTTCAATTGCATTAGCTGAACACCTATTGACAGCAATGCCAAGAGACCCTAAAACACTAGAATTCTTAACGAGTATATATATCAAACGAGGACGCTTTCAACGTGCAAGAGAGTTAATTCATGACCTAAAAATAGTATCCCCTAGAAATGAACAAACCATCATTAACTCTGCCCTTTTGGAAGCAGAGCTTAACCATTTCAATAAAGCTATATTTCTCCTAGAATCGTTATTCCATCTATATCCTAACTCAACAATGGGTATTGCTGAACTAGGAGAAATCTATAAATACATTGGTGACAAGGATAATGCAGCAAAAACATATATGAGAGGGCTTGACCAAAATCCGGAAAATACGTCCTATTATTTAACTCTATGTATCCTACTCAAGGAAGCTGTCCCTCAACGATACATCAAAATGATCAAGACCCTAATAAATAATCCTACTGTAAGAAAAGATAATCTAGGAATGTTGTACTTTGCTCTTGCCAACCACTATCAAAAAACAAACTTTAAGTTATACATAGACACCTTGATTGAAGCCAACAACGTTTACAAATCCACAAGACACTGGGATCCTCTTCATGCGATGGATTTGCAAGAAACGAGGTATAGATATACCAAAGAACTAAAAAAATTAGTCCCGACACCAATACTAGATAATCATGGAAAGAAACCAATACTGATCGCCACCTTACCTCGCTCAGGTGGTACACTGTTAGAAAACATTCTGTCTGCTCACACCGAAATTAGCTCGGCAGGAGAGTCTAAGTCTTTGTATCACGCTATAGAGGACGTTGCAGCAAAAAACCATCTAGAGAAAGATTATACGACTTGGCCTACTCAATCAATGCCGTTGCTACTTCAGCAACTTGGAAAAAAATTTAAGACCGCAGAAAGAATTAATCTTTGGAAAGAATCTTATATAACTGATAAAACCATTGGTAATTTTCAACGCCTAGGTCTAGCGATGCTAGCGATGCCTGACGCCAAAGTAATCCACCTTAAGCGACACCCAATGGATACTCTGGTTTCTATTTATGAAAGTGTTTTCACTGAAGGTTTTGAATTTATATACGATCTTGAAATGATAGCATACTGCATAGTTCTGTTTGATAAGTATATGTGTTCATGGAAAGCATTATTCCCAAATCAAATCTACACGCTAGAATACGAAGACATCGTTTTAAATCAGGAGCAAAAAACAAAAGAAATCATTGATTTCATTGGGCTCGAGTGGGAACCGGAGATAATTAGATTTTACGAACGGGTTAGTATCGTTAAAACAAAAAGTAATTTTCAAGTCAGACAACCTATTTTCACGACATCCTTAAAAAAATGGAAAAAGTATGAGAAATACCTGAATCTCAACCCTGCAAAAAAAGTGTTTGAAAATTATAACATTCAATACAAGTGACGATTTTTGACTATTATAATAGATACGAAGGTATAAAATGAAAGTTAGCAAAGAAATTAGTCTTTGGATAAAAAAAAGACTCAGAGAAGGGAAGCCAAAAAAACAAATTTTCGAAGAATTAGTGAAGCAATTTGTATCAGGTAAAGACACTGAATACTCAGTCCCATCAATCTCTTGGATCGTTAAAAAGACTGGCTATTTACCTAAGGATGCAGAATCCTACATAGCCAAATATTACTCAGGTCACGAATCTAAATCAATAGATTTGACCAAAACAACGAACCAATCCCAACGTATACTGGAGAACCTGAACCAAGAAAAAGAATCTGTCTTACTAGATAATAATATTTATCTTTACCGTATCGACAACTTCTTTAATTGTGAACTATGCAATCAACTCACTAAATTTTCATCAAGTCACTGTAATTCACTAGCGTATGAACAAAAAGAAAACTGTTTTAGAAAAAACGAATATACAACAAGCCTATCCCACTCTCTCCCAAACAATATAGTCAACCAGCTTGAAGATATTCTTAAAGATAGGTTCAACCTTTCTCAAAGTGAAATAGAGAGTCCCAAAATAGAATGCTTTGAAAAAGGAGGAAAAGAATCCAAACCATATGTCGACCCATTCCTTCATGAGCACATTGAATCGAATCCTAATATCACTAGGAAAATGGGGCATCGCACATGGTCAATGATTGTTTTCCTCAATGACGTTTCAGATGGTGGAAAAATTTCATTCCCAAAAATTAATATTGATATTCAACCAAAGAAAGGAAGCATGGTTATTTGGAATAGTCTTTTACTTAGTGGTGGCGTAAATCAAGCTTCAATGCATATAAATCTACCAACAAAGAGCGAGGACAAATATATAATTAATTTTTGGTTAAGAGAAGGCAGGAATCCAGATTCTCTAGCAAATAAAGGAAAAAAATAATCATAACATTTGAAAAGCACCAGGCAATTGGAGATGCAGAGCCAACTTACGACCAGGTGATTAATATTATTTCCGACTTTAACAGAAAATCACTGAGTAACGTTTCAATCAATCTAGCCGAATACGTATTAACGAAGGCACTTTAACAACGTGGCGCAATCCAGTATTTAACAAGCATCTATATTCAACACGGCAAGCTGAAGCGAGCAAAAATATAAATCCAAAATTTAAGAATACTTGAACCGGGAAAGCCTTAAAAGTTTTGACAAAGCTATTCTTTTACTTGACAACTTATTTAATATTAATTATCGCTAGGCAATATGTGCATCTGAACTCGGAGAATTCTATGACATTATTGGAGAAAGGGATAGAGCCGTATTTGTATAAATAGAACACCTAGAGAAAACCCCAGGCAATGCCCCAGGGTACTGCATACAAAAATGGAAAAAATATTTTTGATAAATACAAGGTAAAATACGAGTAATAAGCATATTTTACCTAATGAATAAACTCAAAATTTAAACCTTCTAAAACACACTAAATGGATAGTAATCAATTTGGTCACCCGCTTTTGGGACTGTATGCTTGCGTACGCAACCCAAACCCTCCCCCCAACAAAGAGACGTTAAAAAACTCGACGAGTCAGAGGAAAATAGGCTGAGCGCGACTTTGCCCGGCTCAATCTCTATAGGTTTAGCTCGCAAAAAGCGGTCTCGCGGACTAGGCGCAGAGACATCCATCGCAAGCGGCATATGCATCGGTAAAGGGGGATCCATCAGTTGCCCAAGCAGCGATCTGACCAAGGGCCGTACGAACCACTGAAAGCAAACATAAGCCGCTACTGGATTACCTGGCAAGCCTAAAAAAGGCGTTTGGTTAATCTCAGCAAAGGCGACTGGCTTACCTGGTTTTATTGCAACCTTCCAGAACTTCAAATTGGCATGCTCGGACAGGTATTGAGAGATATGGTCTTCATCCCACACCACCTGTCGAAATCATTAAGTCTACACTTTCTGACAACTCCTCTATAGTACTTTTAGTTTCTTCAAAGTCATCTGCAATCCTTACCGAGTGAACATCAGTTACTCCGTTTGCCAGTAATAGGCTTCTTAGCATATAAGAGTTAGAGTCGTAAATTTTAGCGGGCGGTAGAATTCTACCGGGCTCAACCAGCTCATCACCCGTAGCGATCAATGCCACTTTTGGCGGGGTAGTCACTGCGACGTGTAGCAGCCCCATTTCAGCTATTAAACCAATATGCTGGGGAGATATTCTTGTACCCTTATTCATGATAACTTCATGCTTTGCAAACTCTTCTCCTGCCCTCCTTACGTGCTGACCCTTTTTTACTTCCTCTCGGATGATTATACCCCCTTCAACCTCATCTACATCTTCTTGAGGTATAACGGTATCCGTACCGGACGGCATCATCGCTCCAGTAAAAATTCGAGCCGCTGTGCCAGGTTTATGAGGCTCAGGTTTTTGGCCTGCCGGTACGCGTTGGGATACAGGTATGGCTTGGCCTGAAGACCTGTCAATCACTTGAAAATCTAAAGCATAACCATCCATTGCTGAATTATGGAAGGGTGGTATATGGAATGGTGCAGCAATATCCTCTGCTAAGACACGCCCTATAGTCTCCAACAAAGGAATATGCGAGCGCTGCGTTTCACGCTGGTCCAGTTTTAGATCTATCCTAGACCAGAGAGTAAGCTCTTTCAGCGCTTCCTCTAAACTAAGCCATTTATTTTCGTCTTTTTTCCTTCGTCTCATATATTTCCCTAACTCTCAGTCTACTAGACCAACAAAATTGCAAGGTTTATGACTTGAATCAAGCTGTTCGAGTAAGATTCCCTCCCACGCAGTACGACATGCGTTCGTTGAGCCTGGTAATGCAAAAATGAGTGTATTGTTGGATAAGCCTCCAAAGGCTCTGGACTGAAGCGTTGACGAACCCACCTCAGCGATTGACAAACACCTAAACAATTCACCAAAACCGGGGATTTCTTTATCCAACAAAGGTAAAACAGCTTCAGGCGTCACATCTCTTTTAGAAAAGCCAGTCCCCCCTGTTATAAGAACTACTTGGATCTCCTCGTCTGCAATCCAACAGGCTACCTTTGCACGCACTTCATATAAGTTATCCTTGAGCAAGTCACGCTCCACCAAGTCATGCCCCGTTGTTTGCATCACATCTAACAAAAATGCTCCAGAGGTGTCATCTTCAATTTGCCTGGTATCAGATACTGTTAACAAAGCAAAATTTAAGGGTTTTAGTCCGCCCAATGAATTACTCATCTAACTTACTCTCCAACAATATCAGTGCTCTCTTTTCACCTGAATAACATTGGGCAATCTGCTTAACTTTGTTAGCAAGCGACCCAAATATTCCAGACCTGGTGTTTCCACGGTTATTTTCATTCTTGCAACATGTTCAGCTTTATCAGAAACCGTATTCACATTAATCACATTCATTTTTTCATCAGCAAGAATACTGGATACATCTCGAAGCAGCCCTGTTCTATCATAAGAAACAAGACTAATATCCACAGGGTACACGAAAGATTCATCACCGGTCCAATTTATTTCAATAACCCGCTGAGGTTCTTTTTCGAGCAAAAGTTGTAATTCTTTACACTCTCTTTGGTGTACGATAATCCCTCTACCAACGGAAATGTAACCCATCACATCATCACCTGGTAAAGGCTGGCAACAACCGGCAGCGTGCGACATAAGCTCATCTACACCCTGTACATCTACCCCAGCTGTAGCACTTTCAGATCTCGTTGAAACTGAAACATTTAAAGGGCTTTCCAAGTCCTGTTCACTTGGTGAAAGAGCCCTTTGTACAGCCTGCAAGATTCGGGTTAACTTTATTTCACCCCTTGCATAAGCAACAAAAAGGTCATCAACTCCTTTCAGTTTTAGCTTCCCAACCACTTCATTGAGGTCAATATCATCAACAGACAATCTTCTGAGTTCACTAAGGAGAATTTCTCGACCGTTTCTTATGTTTTGCTCTCGATTTTGGAGCTTAAACCAGTGCTGAATCTTTGCACGCGCTCGAGAGGTCACAATATAACCAAGATTGGAGTTTAACCAATCTTTACTTGGTGAGTCTTCCTTCCCAGTCAATATGTCAACTTGATCACCGGTCGACAGTGTGTAATTTAAAGGCACAATCCGCCCATTTACTTTGGCACCTCTACAGCGATGCCCCACTTCAGTATGCACATGGTAAGCGAAGTCCAACGGCGTGGCATTTTGTGCAAGATCAACCACATGACCATCGCGCGTAAATACATAAATTCGCTCTTCAATTGCGTCTTGCTTGAACTGCGCGACCAAGTCTGAAACTCCCGATTCTCCGAGCTCTTCATGCCATTCAAGTACCTGTCGAAGCCACGCAATTTTATCTTCATAGCCAGCCCCCGCTCCCTTAGACACTGTTTTCGTTCCCTCTTTATAATGCCAATGGGCACAGACACCCAGTTCAGCCTCATCATGCATTTCTGCTGTTCTAATTTGAATTTCAATAACTTTGCTATCTGGGCCCAATACCGCTGTATGTAAGGAACGATACCCATTGTCTTTTGGCGTTGCTATATAATCATCAAACTCACGCGGAATGTGTTGCCAAGTCGCATGCACAAGACCTAGCGCAGAATAACAATCACGGATGCCAGGCACTAAAATCCTCACTGCTCGAATATCATATACTTGGCTGAAATTTATTTTTTTTCGTTGCATCTTACGCCAAATCGAGTAAATATGTTTCGCTCGACCCGAAACTTCGGCTTCGATATTATGGTCAGACAGCACTGCTTTTAACTGCTTCACTAGACTATCTATATATTTTTGTCTGTCTACTCGACGCTCATCAAGCTGTCTAGCAATTCTCATATAGGAGGCTGGTCGAAGGTAACGAAACGAAAGATCTTCCAACTCCCACTTGATATGCCCTATCCCCAGTCGGTGTGCCAAAGGTGCATAAATTTCAAATGCTTCTCGAGCAACACGAGTTCTTTTATCAGTAGAAGCACTTTTAACTGCTCTTATCGCACACGTTCGCTCAGCAAGTTTAATCAAAGCCACTCTTACATCATCCACCATTGCAACGAGCATGCGACGCAAATTATTAACCTGATCAACATTTTGACCCAGCACAGGCCGCTCTTCTGGTTTAATAACAGAGCTAATCGCAGCCATACGCAATACGCCTTCTATCAAGTCAGCGATTTTTTGACCAAACTCTTTGGAAACAGTTTCAAGCGCTAGCTTTTTCTCTCGAACGGCTCTGTAAAGCAAGCCGGATATCAGTGACTGCTGATCCATGCGCAGATCTGCCAATATACTGACAATCTCCAAGCCTGAATCGAAACAACTTTGGCCTGCCCAGGCATTTGTGGAATCTGATAAGTTTTGCTGAGAAGATAAAGCTAATTGTGCCGCGCGATTTAGGTCTGCAAGGTTCTCAATGCCTGTTTTTTGCTGTACCAATTCCAGCCAAGTACCTAAATCAACAGACCCATCGTGACTAACTGGTATATCCTCTCTTACCTTAACCATGAAAAACTCGCTTGCCTAATTTAAATTAACACTTGCCTAATCATTCACTTCTACATTACCTATTACTTCAAGTCTGACTTTCTTACGGCTACTTTTTCTGAAAATATGCCATCGCTTCTACATGAGAAGTATGCGGGAACATGTCCATCAACCCTACCTTTACTAACCTATAGCCCAAGCTATTAAGCGTCCCGGCATCCCTTGCTAAAGTCGCTGGATTGCATGATACATAAACAATTGAGTCGATTCCCAACCTAGGTAACCATGGCAATAGGGCTGCAGCACCTGATCTAGGCGGATCTATTAGGGCTTTGTTGTAGCCTTTATTCAGCCATGGGTACAAATTACTTCCTGGCTGTTCTTCGGAGAAACTTTGATCAAACAAATCTGCAGCAAAAAATTCGCAATTTGTTATGCTATTTAGCTCAGCATTCTCATAAGCTCTTTTAACCATTTCAGCGCTTCCTTCAACACCGACTACTTTTGCTGCTCTGCGCGCTAAGGCTAGCGTAAAATTTCCTAATCCACAAAATAAATCAAGAATTACATCATTGGAAGATGGGTTCAACCAATCAATAGCTTGACTAACCATCCTGCGATTAATTGCCGGGTTAATTTGAGTAAAATCCAAAGGGTGAAAAGCCATAGTTAACCCAAAATCAGGCAGTTGATAAGTCAACCGTTGATTGCCAACCTCTGGCCATATTCGATAAACAGTGTCTGGACCCTTAGGCTGCAAATAAATTTGTATGTTTTCTTCCGAACCGAATGATCTTAAAGCCACTTGATCAGCATCAGATAATGGCTCCAAATGCCTAAACACGAGTGCAACATGAGATTCTTCGACATCTAGACCCTGAGGCTCGCCCACTGCAACCTCTATTTGAGGTATTTTTGCACAAGCGCTCAATTCAGTGAGCAGCGCTTTAAGCTTAGAGATAAGTGTGCCTACTCTCGGGAACAATATTGGGCAATATGATATATCCGTAACATAATGACTGTACTTCTCTCGAAAGCCAACAAGCACGCCCCCTTTTTTAGCTACGTGACGAACGGCAAGACGGGCCTTATAACGATAGCCTTGCGTAGGCCCAACTAATGATTGTTCAAACGTTACACCAGAATCCGAGCGATCCAGGTCTATGCCACCAAAGTGTTTGAAGTGCTCCCGTAACGTTTTTTCTTTAAAAGTTAACTGAGCCTCTGTACTGAAGTGCTGTAAACTACACCCACCGCAAGCATTAAAAAAATCACAAACCGGCGCACACCTTTCTGAACTCGGCTCTTGAATGACTACCGCTTTACCACCCAAGATACCTCTTCGCGCTTCATGTATTTCACAAAGTACACGCTCACCCGGCAAAGCGTTATGCAATAAAACTGTTTTACCATCAACCTCTCCAACACCCCGACCTTCATGACTAAGTTTGGATATAGTGATACTCTCGCTTACCTGGGGTATCTTTTTCTTTCTACGTCTTACTCTTTTCTCTGCCATGTCACTTCTAGTTAACCTACCGGCTCCTCATTGAAAAAATCTCAAACAATTATTGTTTTATAGGTACTGCTGCTCTTCGTCTATCGC
>JAYPYM010000007.1:1282-4181 GCA_038135915.1 Gammaproteobacteria bacterium | reverse complement strand
GGCCTGATTCATCAACTTCTGAGATCCAGTTATTCAAAAATGCAGTCAAATGATCTTTGTCCATCTTACACAACTCGCTTCTAACAATTTCTTCTTCGTTTTGTAACTCTTTTGGCGACAGTTGGCCTTTAAAGAGTAAAAACCGCAAATAAACCAAGTAAGTGTTTAGTACATCGGTTTCACAATAATCTCGAATCTTCTTTATATCGCCCTTAGCGTAAGCATCCCACACTGAGGCGCCACTCATACCCATTTTCCCAGGATAACCAAGCAAACAAGCTAACTCATCAAGAGAAACAAAAGCACGATTTTGGTACATAGCGATTACATCCATCAAATCAGTATGTCGCCAATGATATCGGCTAATGTAGTTATTCCAACGGTAGCTTGACTCATTCTCCCCCATTTCCCAATAACGAGGGGCACTAATTGAGTGCTTCAGAGCACGGTAGTGCAGGACAGGTAAGTCAAAGCCAGATCCATTCCAAGAGACTAATGTCGGCCCGTATCGCTCCAACCCATCAAAAAAACGCTGTAATAGCTCCTTTTCATTACTGGTTTCAGAACCTAGAGACCAAACTTTAAAATCACTTGCTGAGCGCCAAACCAAAGAAATAGCTACGACCTGGTGCAAATGGAGTGGTTGAAAGTCATGCCCAACAGCCTGCCTTCTTTTTAGAGACAATGCCTCAACAGTTTCCTGAGCACTGAGCGCTTCCCACCCATAAATTTTTTTAGCGCCAGACACATCAGGCACTGTTTCAATATCAAACACTAGGATATTCAATCGATTTGCTCTCAAAGTGGTGAAGCATCATATTTACCGGCAAGGGAATGATGCAATCCCTTTTCTCGGTATCAGATATTACCGAAATTAGCCTCTTCCTAAAAGAGAGCTAAAGGCATTCTATATTCTTTGATTAATGAATCAGCAAAATTAATGACGACGTATGTCAAAAGGCCTCAGACATACTGAATAGAGAGGGAGATCAATCAGGCTATAAAAGCTTACTTAGCCTCGACAAAATATCGCATCTAGATACCATCAAGCTATTTAACCTTTGGGTATGCTCCTCAACGATTTCCGGAGATGCAGGCGGAACCCTTTCCAAATGTTCCGATATTTCAACAATTTCATTGGCAATTTCCTTCATAACACTACTCACAACTTGGACTTCATTGCCATACTTTATTTTTCTTAATACTGGATCAAAGTTTTGTACGCTTTCCATGCGCCACCCTTAAACTAGTGTTAGCCATAACTTAAAATGCTTACTCTACATAATGGCACAGAATCGGGTAAAAAACAGGTTATTTAGGACTAGGAGGTATATAACCCTCAATAGATGAGGGTTATATATCAAGAAAGGTAAAGGATTGAATTAAATATTGGTTATCAGTTTACAGTTTTTCTAAAGCAAGAACCGATTGCAATACCGTTAAAGCCTTTCAATTACTGTAGCTATGCCTTGGCCTAACCCTATACACATGGTTGCCAAGCCCAATGTACTTCCTTTCCCTTCCATAATGTTAAGCAATGTACCTGTTATTCTAGCACCTGAACAGCCCAAAGGATGGCCTAAAGCAATTGCACCACCATTTAAGTTAACCTTTTCATCGACGCTATCTAATAACTTCAGATCCTTCAATACCGGTAAGCTTTGTGCAGCAAAGGCTTCGTTGAGCTCAAAAGTATCAATATCCTTTACAGTTAAACCAGCCCTTTTAAGCACTTTTTGAGTAGCAGGTACAGGTCCATAACCCATGATAGCAGCGTCACATCCAGCCACTGCCATAGCTCTTATTTTCGCTCTTGGCTTAAGACCAAGCGCTTTAGCTCGCTCTGCTGACATCACAATCATTGCAGCAGCACCATCAGAAAGCGCCGAAGAAGAGCCAGCAGTTACTGTTCCATTTTTTGGATCAAAAACTGGCCTTAGTCCGGCCATCGCTTCAATGCTCGCATCTTTACGGATTACTTCGTCAATCTCACACAAGACTTTTCTTCCTTTTGAGTCATGCCCTTCAGTTGGAACAATTTCATTATCCCAGCGCCCTTCTAAGGTAGCTTCCCAAGCAAGCTTATGCGAACGATATGCAAACTCATCTTGTTGCTCACGACTAATATTATGCATTCGGCCTAACATTTCTGCGGTTAAGCCCATCATGTTTGAGGCTTTTGCAGTTGTTTTGGATATAGCCGGATTAATATCAATACCGTGATCCATCGCAACATGCCCCATGTGTTCAACTCCACCGATAATAAAAACATCTCCATTATCAGTCTGAATTGCTTGGCTTGCTGAATGCAAAGCCTGCATAGAGGAGCCACATAGGCGGTTAACTGTTTGACCTGCTACAGTTCGAGGCAAATTTGCTAAGAGCGCAATATTCTTCGCAATATTCAAGCCTTGCTCTAAGGTCTGATTCACACACCCCCATATAACATCTTCAACTTCTTTAGGGTCAAACTTTGGGTTTCTTTTTACCAAGGCCTCAACAAGGTAGGCAGATAAGCTATCAGCCCGCACGTGTTTATATTGCCCATTTCTAGATTTCCCCATCGGTGTTCGAACTGTGTCGATGATTACAGCATCTCTTGGTTGTAAGCTCATTGTCAAAATCTCCTCGCTACCACTTAGTTGTTAAAAAAGGTCTCGCCTTTTTTCGCCATTTCACGCAGTTTCTCAGTCGGGGCGTAAAGCTCTCCAAGATCCGCAGCGTACTGATCACAAAGCTTAACAAAAGCCTCTGTTCCCATGGTATCGATAAATCGCAAAGGGCCACCTCTAAAGGGAGGAAAGCCTAGACCATAAATCATTGCCATATCGGCGTCAGTCGCGCTAGAAACAATATTTTCTTCCAAGCATCGCACTGTTTCCAAACACATAGGTACCAT
>JAYPYM010000007.1:0-1272 GCA_038135915.1 Gammaproteobacteria bacterium | reverse complement strand
ACGCATAAGTTTCCTTGCTGACCACTTTTTTAGGCTTGCCTTTTTTATCTTTTTCATAAGCGTAGAAGCCGATATTATTTTTCTGGCCGTATCGCTCATTTTCATATAGAACGGTAAAGGCATCCTTAAAATCATAAGACATACGATCAGGAAAACCTTCTTCCATCACTTTTGCAGCATGCACACCAGTATCAATACCGACCACATCCATCAAATAGGCTGGCCCCATTGGCCATCCAAATCTTTCCATCACTTTATCAGCTTTTTGGAAATCAACCCCGTCTTTCAGCAAGATGCTAAAGCCTCCAAAGTACGGGAATAATACCCGGTTGACCAAGAAGCCAGGACAATCGTTTACAACAATTGGCGTTTTACCCATGGCCTTCGCATAAGCCACTGTCGTCGCAACTGCTTGATCTGACGTTTTTTCCCCTCGTATGATTTCCACCAGAGGCATCATATGAACTGGATTAAAGAAGTGCATACCCAAGAAGTTTTCAGGCTTCTTAAGCCCACTCGCCAATCGGTTAATAGATATAGTTGATGTATTTGAAGCGAGTACTGCATTATCTTTAAGCTGCCCTTCAACTTCTGCAAGCACAGACTTTTTAATTTTCTCGTTTTCGACAACTGCTTCTACGACCAAGTCAACTTCAGCAAAGTCACCATACGATAGCGTAGGCCTAATGCTTGAAAGGGTTTTACCCATATCTGTTACAGACATACGACCACGGTCTACTCGTTTACCGAGCAACTTGCTGGCTTCTGACATCCCTAATTCTAGCTGAGATTCAGCAATATCCTTCATGATAATAGGAATACCTTTATACGCTGACTGGTAAGCTATCCCACCACCCATGATCCCGGCGCCTAGCACTGAAGCAAGTTTCACTTTATCTGCTTGCTTTTCATACTTTGCAACACCTTTCTTAATTTGCTGATCTTTAAGGAACAAGCCTATCAGGTTCTTCGCTACTTCAGTTTTGGCCATTTTTGCGAAGCCTTTAGCTTCAATTTCCAAGGCCTGGTTACGTTTCATACCCGAGTGCTTTTGCATAGTATTTACTGCAGCTACTGGCGCTGGATAATTACGACCAGCTTTTTGCTTCACCATTGCACCACAAGTTTGAAACGCCATCATGTTTTCCATTGGTGGCAGTTTCAGGGGCTCAAGCTTTTCTTGGCGCTTTTTCTTGTAGTCTATCTTTCCTGCGATACAGTCCTTAACCAGCGCAACCGCCGCATCTTTTAAATCATCAGGCTGCACTACAG
>JAYPYM010000006.1:41196-44275 GCA_038135915.1 Gammaproteobacteria bacterium | reverse complement strand
CTAAGACCCAAGACCCACAAGTGATTTTAGATAAACAAGACGAACCACAACCACTGCCTGTATCTAATACGACCCATAAACCTTTCTCTTGGACAGATACTATTTTTGCATCATATTGCATAATGATTTTCAGCCAGTTCTCAATGCTGAGTCGCGGGCAATTCGACTGAGCCCACGATACGTCTCGCAGCAGCTAAGGGTAGCTCTCCAACAAACGTAACACGGTACTGCTTATTATTTACCAATTTGCTATATATAAAGGTAGCACCTCGCTTCATAGCCATTTCATCTTTGGCATCTAAGGCCAACTCTTCAGCCATCGAAATAAAGAGGCTAAAGCTAGAAATTCCATCCGAGTAGGAGCGCATATCCAGAGAATTTGCCGGCTGTTGAACCCTCGCTTGACTCAATATCTTATGGTGCATGAAGCCATCAGGCAACCAAGTAGGTTCCCAGTTTACTTGGTTCGGTGAGTTTTGACCTTTAGAATTTTCCGGTATGGGGTCTGAGTTCAAGTCGTCTACACCGCTGATTTTAAAGTCTAAAGCTGTTAAATCGTCTGTTAGAGATATATCTATAAACTCAAACACTTCCATATCTTCCTGCTCTCCAGTACTGAGAACTGACTTCAAGAGCAAGTAAGTGCCACGATCCACCCATACATGATAACCATAACGGTATTTATCTTTAGGCATTAAACTAATATGCATTGCCTTCTTACCTGCAACACGGGTGCTCTTACCAAGGCTGGCCTTATAATGCTTCAACATATTTGAAGAAGCGAACCCTCTAAGCGCACTGGTCGACAATGCGGATGGTTGCGTAAACCTATCAACTATTTTACCGTCATGCAGGCAGGTAACTTCATTGCCAATTCGCAATATCTCTGACTCCACACCTTCAAGATGCATGATCAGCTCATGCGATACCCCGCCTATATTCGCATACTTCAACGAAACGGGACGAAGCTGCGTACCATCGAAATATACATACTTACCCTTGTAAGAGGAACTACTCATGGTTGAAATCATGGCTCCAAGCCATTCTTCAGCCGTTTTCGGCGAATCTTTTGTACCTCCATGACCATAAACAGACATGACCAATAAAGCTAATGCCACCGTACTAGAGAATGTGTGTCTTAATAATTTCGGTTTTTTCTCTTCCATATACCTATCAACACTCACTGGTTACCTGTCCTAAATGTCAGTTATTTTGCTTGACCTTCTTTCTCAACTAATACCTTTTGAACTGACTGAGACATGCTCTGCGGGTCTACCACCCTGGTCAAAGTTATGACACTCGAGCCTACTGGGTTTACTGATCGAGCACTGTGAGCCATAACATAAGGCGCTAACTGCTGCCACTCCTTTTCAGAAAGCGTGTTAGTAGTATACTTCCCATCTCGAATACTAAAGGATTGTGGTTCAGGGCTAGTCTTAGAAACCAGCTGTACTGTTTGATTAATCGCTACGGGCGTATGCGATGGTTTTTCATTCAAAGAAACCGTTCTGGCAAGACCATCTCTAGGATTATTTAAATCCAAACTGCTAATTTGTGCCTGGTTAGGAGAACCTATCAACTGCCCTTGATTACCACCCCAGATATTCCAAATCAGTAATGTGAACATAGCCACACTAGCGGCCACCGCCAAGTGGGTAAATACCTGATGACCAGCTCCTTTCTCAATTTTTTCTGGACCTTTGGATAAGGTTTTTTCAGCAGTCGAAGGACCTTTTGGGAAAGCAATAACAGCTTCACTGGCAGGTTCACTCTGATCTTTAGGCAAATTTCTTATTTCAGCCATAACATCCAAAGAAATATCTGTGTCTAACTCAGATTGAGAGGCCTTAAGCCGCACTCCCTCAGCCACATTCATACTGCGCCATAGCTGTTTTAGCTTTGGCTCCTCATCCACCGCATCAAGCAACTCATCAAGTTCCTCTGATGATAACTCCCCATCCATTAAAGCTGATAGCCTTTCAGCGTTTATTTGATTGTCTATTTCGTCGTTTTTCATCTTGGGAACCTATGTTTTTAATAGCAATTTCAATAGCTTCGCGAGCCCGAAATATTCTCGACCTAACCGTACCTATAGGACACTGCATGACTTCAGCAATATCCTCATAACTAAGACCATCAAACTCGCGTAAAGTTACAGCAGTTCGTAAATCTTCTGGTAATTTTTGTAACGTTTTCGTAATAATGGATTCTAACTCATCTTTTTCCACCTCTCCAAGCGACGAATCAGGTCCTTTTAGCGCATCCCCCAAACCCAATGGCTCTAGTTCGGTAATATCTGCATTTACCTGTTTAGGCCTACGCGCACGAGACTGCAAATGGTTTTTAGCAGTATTAATTGCAATTCGGTACAACCAAGTATAAAAAGCACTATCACCCCTAAACCTAGGTAAAGCTTTATATGCTTTTACAAATGCATCCTGTGATATATCTTTAGCCTCTTCTGGGTCAACGAACTTTTGCGCTAAAGCGATCACTTTGTGTTGATACTTATTTACCAATAGGTCAAACGCTCGCAAATCACCGGCCTGAACCTTTTCAACGAGCAATTGATCAACATCACGTTCTGACACTTACCTGTCTCCTAGTGGCCCACGATAAGTGGGGCGTAAATGTATCTGTTAACTAACAAAAAACAGGGTTGCACCTTAACCACTGCTATTGTATCTTGCAACTATATCGAATACGGGTTCCAATTTAAGCGGTTTGAGCATCGTAAAGTCTCATACCACTTTGGTTACACGCTTATAGCAATAATCTACTGACTCAAACGTACATACCGAGCAATATCAGCTTTTAAGCGATTAGATAAATGTATTTAAGCACATAAAGCCATTTCGTACGATAAGATTTTAGCACACACAGCTATCAAATTGATCGCTTCCATCAGTTTAACGGCGCATGTGTACAAGCTCCCAGAGTAAATCAGCCATAAGAAAGATAGATTGAATGGACGTTTTAACAACATACGATTCAGATGTCCTTATTTTAGGTAGCGGTGCTGCAGGCCTGGCAACTGCTTTGAAATTAAGGTCCGACCTAAAAATACACCTGCTTAGCA
>JAYPYM010000006.1:29421-41025 GCA_038135915.1 Gammaproteobacteria bacterium | reverse complement strand
CAAAGGTGCTTTTACTGCAGCAAATACCTTTTATGCACAGGGAGGGGTTGCTGCCGTACTTGATAAAAGCGATTCAATGAATGCACATATTACAGATACACTAACAGCTGGCGCTGGCCTCTGTCATGAACCAGCAGTGAAGTTTGCAGTTGAACAGGGTCCCAGAGCTATTCAATGGCTTCAAGAACATGGTGTTAGCTTCTCATCATCAAAAGACAAACAAGACGAAACGCTAGAAGCACTACACCTTACCCGAGAGGGTGGTCATAGCCACCGACGTATCATTCACGCTGCAGACGCAACAGGATTAGCCATCTCTAACTCTTTAATTAACCAAGTCCAGGATCGTCAGAATGTTACTGGATTTCCATTTCGTACAGCCGTCGACATTATCACCCAAGGCACTGAAAGCAAATATAGCGTTGGCGCGTATGTCTATAACCAGACCACCGATAAAGTAGAAACCTTCCGTAGCAGATGTATTGTTATTGCTACTGGTGGAGCAAGTAAAGCATATCTATACACTAGCAACCCAGACATCGCTACTGGAGATGGTATAGCAATGTGTTGGCGCGCAGGTTGCGACGTAGCCAATATGGAGTTTAATCAATTCCATCCTACCTGCCTATACCACCCCAAGGCGCCTGCGTTTTTAATTTCGGAAGCACTAAGAGGTGAGGGAGGCATATTACGTCTACCAAATGGCGAACGTTTTATGCACAACTTTCATGAGAAAGCTGAACTTGCACCGAGAGACATCGTAGCCAGGGCCATTGACCACGAAATGAAAAGACTGGGTGCAGACCACCTCTGGTTGGATATTAGTCACCGCCCTGAATCATTCATCAAATCACATTTTCCAACCATATATGAGAAATGCCAATCGCTCGGCATCAATATTGTGAAAGAACCCATCCCTGTCGTACCAGCAGCACATTATACCTGTGGTGGTGTTGTCACAAATCTGCACGGCCAAACTGGAATCGAGCGCCTCTACGCAATTGGTGAAACTGCTTTCACCGGGTTACATGGTGCGAACAGAATGGCCAGTAACTCCTTACTTGAGTGCCTCGCTTTCGCCTTTTCAGCCAGCGATCATATCAACCAAACCATTGATCAATGGGATCAACATTTAGACATCCCTAGATGGGATGAGAGCCAAGTGACCAACTCAGACGAGGATGTAGTCATCTCCCACAACTGGGATGAGCTGAGGCGCTTTATGTGGGATTATGTCGGAATTGTTAGAACAAATAAACGACTTGAAAGAGCCAAGCACCGAATAGAATTACTCAAACAAGAGATACAAGAATATTACTCGAATTACCGTGTATCCAATGACTTGATCGAATTAAGAAACCTAGTGATTGTCAGCGAACTCATCATTCGAAGCGCAATGCAAAGAAAAGAAAGCAGGGGGCTACACTTTACGCTAGATTATCCCGGCCTCGCGAAAAAAGCCGAGGACACGATACTTTCTCAGGACGGCTAACCCCCAAGCACAACCCCACTGGATAACGCAATCAACAAACCAGATTGATCAAGCTTGAGTTAAAAAAAATGCTAAGCTTTTCAATATGACGAGTGATTACTTTAAAAGAGAAAGCCATTTAATGAGACGCTTCCTTTTATCGATAGACCTAACATCTAGCCTTAGCAACTGGACTCCTTCCTCGTCAACGACAGGTTCAAAGTGCTCTATCTGTTGTTTGACCACTTCTAACGTCGCTTCAGAAGGGTCGTTACCTTTAGCAATTCGATCACTGATCCAATCTTTTATTTGATCGAAAGGCACATCGCAGTGCACTATCACAGCCAAAATATTATGCTGCTTTGCATAGTCGATGAATGGCTGCCGAAGCCTTCTGGTGATCAATGTCGTATCCAAAACAACACTAAAACCCGCTTTAACCGCCTCACCTGTTATCTCGAGCAAAGTAGAGAATGTCTTTTCTGTAGCAGATGGATTGTAAATATCCTTCGCGGCTAGATGGCTACTGTCCTTAGGCGCTAAGCCAAATAATCTTTTTCTTTCAACATCCGAACGCAAATGAATTGCGCACAGCGTTGCAGCAATTTCACGAGCAACTGTACTTTTTCCCGAACCAGAAACACCTTGCATCATCACCACGATAGACTTTTTTTGCTTGGTATATGATATCGCTAAATCGACATATCGTAGGCACTCCGCAAGATAATTGTTAGAGTCAACCGATACAGACGCTTTCGCTTCTTTGGTTAATGAGGCATATGTCAACTCAGACACCTTAGCACGCACCAAAGCCCTATAAACTTTGTAAAAGTTCAACAATTTCAACCCAGCATAATCCCCTGTATGGGTTAAATAAGTGTTTAAAGTCCAGTTCGCCTGCTGATATCCTCCCTGGTACTCGAAATCCATCAGCAAAAACGCCAACTCATTCACCGTATCAATCCATCGAAACTTTGGCTCAAACTCGATGCAATCAAAAAAAGTGATACGCCCCTCAAACCAAGTAATGTTACCTAAATGAAGGTCACCATGACACTCCCTAATAAACCCCTGCATTTTTCTCTGCACAAGCAAGTCTTCCAATTGCTTAAACTCGTTGTCAGACCAACTGGATAAGTACAAGAGTTTTTCAGCCAACACTTCATCCTTAAAGTGTTGATTGAGGTGAGCAAAGTTATCTTGCATTGGCGAAAACACTAACTGAGCTGAACCAAACTCAGTGTCTTTACCTGCGACACTAGCGTCTTGATGAAAAGAAGCTAGTATCTGCGCTAAAGATTCACAAGTCGAATACTCAAGGGGCTGCTGCAAGTAAACTTGATCAAATGCATCGCTGGTACGAAAGCGCTTCATTTTCACAGCATAATCGATTAGCACATGATCATCAGAAAGCATTTGACCATCTGAATACAGGTTGACACCAGACTTTTCCAGCACAATAGGCACGACAGATTGATATAAATCTTTTGAGAAGCGCCGATTTAATCGAAGCTCTTCTTCGGAAAAAAACTGTCGCTTTTCCAGCGTAGAAAAATCTAGAAAACCGTAATCGACAGGTTTTTTTATTTTATAGGCACATTCACCTGCAAGAAGGACCCAAGAAATATGGGTTTCAATGAGCTCAACGCCAGCTTCAGAGCTACCCTCCAATCGTTCTACCAATTGATTAACTTGATCTAGCTCCATAATCAAAGGATTTCCTTAAAAAAGACATTTAAAAGGAGTTTTCTACCACCAAATCACTCAAAGGCAGTTGGCCTGGCTTCGGCCAGGGTTTCTTTGTGCCTTTCCCGATAGCGACCATCGGCCCCATTACATGATCTTCAGGCAAGTTAATTAACTTCGAAACGCCATCAATATCAAAACCTATCATTGGGCATGAGTCATAGCCCAACTCTTGCGCAGCGATCATTAATGTTTGCATGGCAATCCCTATCGAACGCTGCGCTTCATCCCTTTGAAGCCAATCCTTACCCTCATGAAAAGGCCCCATCCAACCGACCAAAAGGTCTGAAACTTCTTTTGGTGCATTCTCCCAGTATCGCTGAGGCTGCTTCGCCCAGGCTTTCGTATCCGCTGTAAATAAAATAAGCAAAGAGGCGTCAGTCATTTGTGCTTGATCATTACCGAATTCCTTTCGTATCTTTTTACGTAGCTCCGCATCCCGAAAAACCACAAATCTCCAATGCTGAATATTAAAGCTAGTTGGAGCTTGAATCATTGCTTCAAAGAGTTTGTTTTCCTCCTCTTCAGTTATCCTATGAGAAGAATCAAAGTGCTTTACAGAACGTCTATTGTATATAGCTTCAATTGCCTTCATTTACCCTCCCTCATTTTTAAACATCACCGCTTTGTCATATAACGTAACACTTCAATCACCAGAATCACAAGATCGGCGCTAATATTTTATCGATTTCCAATAAACAAGTAATTGCCTAAGACCTCAATCGAATAAGAAACGGTTTAAAAACAATTGTTCTGGTTCTTTTGATGAGTTAAGATACAAACCATTAAGGGAATAAAGCCGCGTATCGGCATGAGTTAATAGCGAGAAAATTTTTCTATCTTAACCTACATTGGAATATAGTTGCCTATAGAAGAATAATACAAATCTAGAACGGGATTTTTAGAATTTGTAAATAAAAACTATTATGCTGTCAGTTGGAGACGACTATTATGCACACCTCAAAGAAACCTATCCTAATTTTAATCGCTATCTTTTCTTTATTGAGCACTACAGCAAAAAGTGAAACCCTTACATACCCTGCATCACCGCTGGGCATTAATAACTACATACAAACTAATTCTGCTGGCCCTTGGTCCATTTTGAAGAATAAAACAAGACTGAAGGTCAAACAACGCCTGATGCGACACTCCGCACACAAAGCTTTTGAGGTCACCATCAGCACTGACTTAACCGCAGACGATTGGCCGTATATACGCCATGCTTTAACTGACAACACAGGTTACACGGACTGGGTTTACGGACTTAAGTATTCTCACGCCAAGCCAACAAATGACGCAACTATACAGTTGTTGCACTCCAAGACTAGGGTTTGGGGCGTTGAACGGCATTACTGGATGCGATCTCAATTTCAACTTGACGACTACAACATGAAAGGCAAAATGTCATGGGCTTTAAGTGATGGAACATTACCTGACGACAAACTGAGCTTGAAGCACTTTGTTAGCCAACTACAACTTGAAACTGACCCAGATGGATACTTCATCGCAGTCATTACCGGCCACCTAGATCCAGGCGGAAAAATACCAGCGGCGCTGCTTAATAAGTTTGGCTTCTTATTCTTTACAAAAACTCTAAATAACTTCCAAGACAAGGTGATAGAGTTGCGCGAGAACGCTGAGACTCCATACACACAGGCCAGCAATTAATCAGTCGATGAGAACAAAAGATTAAGGTAAAATTTATGCTTGCAGCAGACACAAACATTCTAACTGATTCAAAAATGTTGTACGGTTACCCCTTGTCAGACGCATCTCTCTATCGCGTCACCCGCTCCCTAGAGCTGCTTGAAACCGATATGAACCCCTCTCTCAAAGCGCTCCAAAATGCAGCAATAGACACCCTAGCCGCAATCGTGCATGATTCAATCATCGCATATTATAAAATTCCAGCAGAAAAGGCAGAAGTATCACCCTTTATTCGGCGATTTGCAGATTCAACCATCACACTGATAAAAAGTGCGGTCAATGTGGTGATTAAAACCGTATTCTCTCGCTTAAATGACCAAGAAATCAAAGAAATTGTGGGCTACCAAAAAACCTTACTTTGGACTGAACCCGAGACAAACAAAAAATTTGTAAAGTTTCCATTAACAGATGACTTATCAACCAAGCTGCTATATTACGTTGAAATCGCAGTTAACGAAGAAGACATGAGCGCACACATCGATACCATTTGCGCTTGCTATGGTGAAATATTCCAGCTAGCTACCACCTACTATTACCATAACGCAATGTCTATCGTTAACGTAAACTCTCTAACAAAGCGCATCGCAGACAAAGGCATCAATAAAACACTTGGACTGATGGAGACTCTGTTAAAGAAAGTCTTGCCAAATCTGTCATCCTCTGCTTTTATTGATCTCGCAGTTTACACACGCTCTTTAATTCACCACGCGGATTGAGCACATCAGGCTGGACGAATACCAAAAAACACCCACTGGAACGCCCTATACAAATAAATGGTAGCTCAGTGGTAACCTTCCCATAAGGCCAACCTCAGTTCCCATTCTATCAAATCTTTAGTAGACGATTTGACGCCTCACACAGGGCGAATAAACCAAACAACGACGCATTAATCAAAGGAACCCCTCGTCTGATTTCAGGTTTTTTGAAATAAGAACTAAGTATTAGAGTAAAAACCAAACGAAATATATAAATCATTGAAATAATTAAACTTTTTTAATAAAGCAAAAGCTTAACCACAAAGTTATCCACAAATATTGTGGTTAATTAACTGGGTTTTGAAATAAACTTAAAATTTCGGCCAATTACACCCGATTCAGTAACAATGGCTTCGCCCAGAGTGAAAAAGAGCAAAAACCAAACAAGCTATGTAATCCCCTGATTAGATTAAAAAAAATTAATTCTGTCAGTTCTTAACCACACAGTTATCCACATTATTTGTGATTAACATTTTCCATAGTTAAGATGATGGAAGTAGTAGAAAATCTGGACCATGAATCTGCTGAAAGCGATAACCAAGATCCATAAGGATATTATATTTATTTTCTAAATCAGTAATTGTCTCTACTTCGGTTTGGTGTTTATTCAGGCACTCAAGCGAAATAACAGGTTTATTTTTCTCTATTGTTTTTATCCCCCCTTTTATTGCTTTTAGTTCATAGCCTTCGACATCTAACTTTATGAAATTCAGTCTATCTAATTCGAGTGAATCAATTGTGGTCAACTCTACTTTTGTAGTATGTTCATCGTTTCTCTGTGTATACCATGCAGGTATTCCACTCGGGTTCTCAGCAAGCGCTGAGCCACCTGGATTAGTTTCTGGCAGGCATGCAAAACCAACCGTTTTTTTCTCATCACTTAAACCTTGATCATGAATGACTACATTTTTAATTTTATTTAATCTCAAGTTTTTCCTTACAAGCAGATTTGACTGCTTCAAAGGTTCAAAGCCATGAAGCATCTTACATAATCGAGCTATTATAACGCTATGAATGCCAATATGGGTCCCAGCCTCCAATACAATACTTTCTTTATCAATGTACTGCTTAAAAATAGCTACCATATGAGGCTCCCAGATTTTACCTTCTTTTATCTGGTTGCATATAAAGCAGTTATTATATAGCTTAAGCCGTCCATAAAAATCTGAATGGAAAAGACCTTTATCAACTTTAAGCATAGAATCTGACCTTTTAAACTTAGAGCAAAACAGGTGTTACAAACACTTTTTGTACTTAATTTTAGTTCAATATAGAAAGGGTAGGTACCAATTGAACAACAACTGCTGATCAAGCTTCTTAGTGATTGGTATCTAACCAGCTCAACCGTCAAATAATTTTACACCTACCCACTTTTCTCTCGATTTTCCAATCGAATCGATCGTCATCTCTATGATATTAAATGATTTAATAATACTGGCACAGATTGTGCTTTTTTTGCGCAGTGTTGTGTACCCCCTAAATTTTTGTAGAGGGGCACTGTAATCTAAAAGACATTTTGAGGAGTTGTCGTGAATAGAATTATTTGTTTATTAATTTGTTTATTTGTAGGGTCAGCTAATGCAGCCTTGGTTAGTGATTTTACTGGCGGGTATGATGTATCCAACTGGACGACCTCTTTGGATGGTGGAGTTGTGGATACGACTGGCGCGCCTGCTTCTGTACTATCCATCAGCAGCAACGATGGTTCAGGTCCAGACTTTACTGATTTCACCATCGCAGCTTTGGGCACGGGTATCGTTAGTTTCGATTGGTCTTATTCTACCGTTGACTGGTGTTTATCTTGCGACACCTTCGGTTATCTTTTGAATGGTATCTATACTCAACTATCTTTTGCTAATCCTTCATCAGGAACCGCCAGTTTCGGCGTAACAACAGGAGACATCTTTGGATTCAGGTCATACGCTTCGGACTCTATTTATGGCTCTTCAACTACACTTATTTCTAATTTCTCAGCGCCAGGGGCAAGCTCAAGTGTATCTGCACCAGGTAGCTTCGCTATCTTCGGCCTTGGCATTGCCGGCATTGGCTGCTTAAGAAGGAAAAAGAAATCAGCTAAATAACTGATTTGCGCCAGCTTGGATTGCTGGCGCACTTTAATACCCTACCATTTCACATTTCTCACTTCACCACTCTGATGCCTCACCAAAGTGACTAACTAGAAAATCAACAAACGCACGGACTTTAGCCGATAAAAATTTTCGAGAAGGATATAAAGCGTAAATAGATATATCTGGTGGCGAAAAATTTGCTAAAACTGGTTCCAATCGTCCTGATTTAATCTCAGGCCCAACGATAAACATTGGTAAGCATGTGATGCCTAAGCCGTTTAAAGCTGCTGATTTGAGTAAGTCGCCATTGTCAGAGCATAGTGGCCCAGTCACTTTTACTAAGTCACTCTGTTTATGACCTTCAAATACCCATCTGCCTGGCCGCATGTCATTCGTATAAACCAAGCACTGGTGCCTCACCAAATCCTCGGGCTTTTCAGGCTTCCCATGTTTGGCCAAATAATTAGGTGAAGCACAATACACACGCTTACAAGGTGCAATCCGTCGCGAAACCAAGCTGGAATCTCGTAAATCCGAAATACGGATAGCAAGATCGAACCCTTCCTCCACCAGGTCAATCTGTCTATCGTTTAAACTCAATCTAATCTGAACGTCAGGATAGCGAACTAAAAAGTTCGGAATCAAGTTTTTCAAATGTAAGATACCAAATGAGGTTGGTGCAGTGAGCATTAGGGTTCCACTTGGAGTTTCATCTGCACTACTAATCACTGCTTCAGCAGCAGCAACATCTTCTAAAATACTTAAACAGCGATCAAAATAAATACTGCCACTTTCAGTTAAACTCAATTTACGCGTGGTTCGATGTAAAAGGCGTACGCCCAACTCTGCTTCCAGCTGAATGAGTGATTTGCTGATTTGAGCTCGTGACAGGTTCGTCTTTTCAGCAGCTCGCGTAAAACTGCCCTGCTTCACTACAGCCACGAATAAGCTCATACTATTTAGCTTGTCCATATTGTCAACTATTTGTTACCTATATATCAATATATTATATATTTATCATCTAAATATAGACAGTTATACTCGCTAATAATATAGAAAAGACTGGAGGTAAAGATCATGATAAACATTCGATATGAAAACGAGCGCGGGGTGGCAGATCATGGTTGGCTAAAAAGCCAGCATTCATTCTCTTTCGCCAACTACTATGACCCTCGCCATATGGGCGTATCGGTGTTGCGCGTCATTAATGATGATTTAGTCGCACCTGGTGCAGGTTTTCCAACCCACTCTCACAGAGATATGGAAATCTTGAGCTATATCAAACAAGGCACCATTGAGCACAAAGACAGCATGGGCAACATAGAACGGGTGCCAGCCGGAGAATTTCAATTAATGAGTGCTGGGACTGGCGTCACGCACAGTGAGTATAACCCTTCGCAAGAAGAGCAACTAAGCTTTTTGCAAATTTGGATAAAACCAAATGCAATTGGGCTGAAGCCCAAGTACCAACAAAGAAAAGTGGATCAGTCCAGCGGGTTACATGTCATCGCTTCGCCAAATAGCAGAGAAGGAGCGATGCAAATCAATCAAGACGCAACCCTATACCACTTGTTACTTGATACAAACCAAACAAACAAATTGACGGTGCTTCAGGATCGTAAAATATATGTTCACATGGTGTCAGGCTCGATGAGCATTTCAACGGAACAAGAACCGGAAGGGGTGACACTTTCGAGCGGCGACGGCGCAACCTTAACCGATCTGAAGCAAGTAACATTTAACGCCCAGCATACAGCCGAAGCGTTAGTCTTTGACTTGCCTTAACATGCATGCGTTTTTTACAAAATCATTTACTTAAAAAAAGGAAAATAACATGAACATACTAGGTATCAGCGGTAGCCTACAAGAAGCTTCTTTAAACACCCAGCTCTTGAAAGTTTCACAAACTTTCATGCCAGATAACATTTCCTTTAATATCACATCGCTAAAGGATATTGCACTGTATAATGAAGATTTAGACAATAGCGAGAATAGGCCAATCGCTGTTGAGCAGCTGATGGAACAAATCAGCGCTTCAGATGCGATTATTTTTGCCACGCCAGAGTATAATCACGGAGTCTCGGGCGTATTAAAGAATGCTATCGACTGGGTTTCTCGACCTGCTTTCAAATCTCCGCTATGTCACAAGCCGAGCGCGATCATCACAGCGAGTAAAAGCCCCGTAGGCGGTGCAAGAGCACAGGCAGACCTGAAAAATATTCTCTCTAGCACACTGAGTCTGATCTACCCTTCTGTTGAGATGCTCGTACCAATAGCTCATGAAAAGCTAAACGATTCTGGCGAACTGGTGGATGCAACTACCGAGCGCCACCTGAGCAGATATATACAAGGATTTATCTCCTGGGCAACCAAAGTAGAATCAGCTATCAAAACTTGACTGGATCAAGGGTTTTGACTAACCATGAATAACGAAAACCAAGTCTTGATGAGCGACAGACCTCAGCGCAAAGGAATACCGGGCAAATGATCAAGCCAAGAAATGTGAAAACCGCAGATGACATCAAACAAATCATACAAGAGAAAAACATTCAGCACATAAAAGTAGGCATATTTGATAACGATGGCGTCATGAGAGGCAAATACATGAGCCGCGACAAATTTTTATCTGCTGTTGATAAAGGCTTTGGTTTTTGTGATGTTGTGTTAGGCTGGGACGCGAATGACCAACTCTATGATAACGTAACCTACACCGGCTGGCATACTGGCTACCCAGACGCTGCTGTTAGAATTATTCCAGAGAGTTGCCGCGACATTCCATTTGAACAAAACACACTACTATTTCTGGGGGAGTTTACTTCCCAAGCAGAGAAAATTTGCCCACGTGGGCTATTAAAACGTGTCATAGAAAAAGCAAGCCAAATGGGGTTTTACGCAAAAGCTGCCTTGGAGTACGAGTTCTTTTTATTCAACGAAACACCAACATCCATTCGAGAAAAAGGCTTTAAAAACCTGAAACCCATTACGCCAGGCTTCTTCGGTTATTCTGTGTTAAGAAACTCAGTACATTCTGAGTTATACCATGAGATACTTGCCATGTGCCGGGAAATGGACTTTAACCTAGAAGGTCTTCATACAGAAACCGGTCCCGGTGTGATTGAAGCGGCCATTGAAGTAGACCATATACTTCATGCTGCCGACAAGGCTGCTTTGTTCAAAACTTTCATTAAGGTGCTTGCTCAAAGAAATCAAATGATGGCGACTTTTATGGCCAAGTGGTCTGCAGAGTGGCCTGGACAAAGTGGCCACATGCACATATCACTTTGGGATAAATCATCGGGTCAATCTGTTTTCTATGATCAGACCAAAGTATCCAACATGAGCGAAACACATCGACACTTTGTTGGTGGGCTACAGAAGCTCATGCCAGAGTGGTGCGCTTTAATCGCGCAAACCGTGAATAGTTATACCAGGCTCATTCCTGGTTTTTGGGCACCAACCCATGCCAGCTGGGGTGTAGAAAACCGAACCACCTCAATACGCGTTATTCCCGGTTCCGAAAAATCGCAACGGGTGGAGCATCGCTTAGGGGCTGCCGATGCTAACCCCTATATTGGGTTAGCAGCAGCATTAGCAGCAGGCTTGTGGGGCATCAAGCATCAGATTGAGCCAGGGCCAATGACCCAAGGCAATGCCTATGAGCAAACCAATGACTTGGCTCCCCTACCCGCTACACTATTCGAGGCTGCACAACTGTTAAAAGCTTCTGAACCAGCCAGAACCATGTTCGGCAACGAATTTGTTGAACACTATGCTGCAAGTAGGGAATGGGAAGAGAGAGAATATCGCAAACATATTACTGATTGGGAATTATCACGCTACTTTGAAATTATCTAGA
>JAYPYM010000006.1:13431-29411 GCA_038135915.1 Gammaproteobacteria bacterium | reverse complement strand
TTGAACTTTAACTTTTCAGGATTGTTTACTTTTAGATATTCAACCAATTTTCTTTGATACCACTCCATTGGTTGATTGTGTTTTCCATATTTATTTTCTTCTTTCATATTACTTTTTTTGAAATTAACTCTACTTTGAAATTATCTAGAAACCAAAACAATATCCAGCAAAGTATAGGCCGCCTTACCTACAGGTTACACATATGCAACATACGCAAAAAACCATCTCACCCGTAGATCAAAGCCTATATGCTGAACGCCCTTTAATAGATGCATCCGAGCTCAGTCGTATAATAGATAAGGCCGAAAAAGCGCAAACGCTTTGGCAAACAACATCGTTTTCAGAACGAGCAAACGTCTGTAAACAAATGGTTGAGTACTTTAAACAACACCAAGCCAATATTGCTGAAGAAATCTGTTGGCAAATGGGCCGGCCTATTCGTTATTGTGCCAGTGAAATTAACGGGCTGGAAGAACGTGCAAACTATATGATCAGCATTGCTGAAGAAGCCTTAGCAGATCTGACACCAGCTAAAAAACAGGGCTTTATCCGATTGATACGCCGAGAACCTTTAGGTACAGTTTTAGCGATTGCACCTTGGAACTACCCTTATTTAACAGCAGTCAATACCATCGTGCCAAGCATCATGGCCGGCAATGCGGTCATTCTAAAGCATGCTTCTCAAACTCCCCTGTGCGCAGAACGTTTTGCAGAGGCTTTCAAATATGCTGGGCTACCCTCCGGCGTATTTCAAATACTCCATGCTAGCCACGATACCATTGGTCAACTCATTCAATCCAAGATGCTAGATTTTGTAGCCTTCACGGGGTCAGTAAATGCAGGTACCAAAATTGAATCTCTCATTGCAGGCCAGTTTATCGGTAGCGGGTTAGAACTGGGAGGTAAAGACCCAGCCTATGTAAGAGAGGATGCAAATCTGAACTACAGTGTTGAACAGCTAGTTGATGGTGCTTTTTTTAATTCCGGACAATCATGTTGTGGTATTGAACGCATCTACGTACATCAGTCCCAATACGACGATTTTTTAAAAGCATTTGTCGACTTAGTTGCGCAATACAGACTGGGTTTACCTACGATACCTGATACCACAATAGGCCCCTTAGTCAAAACCAGCGCTGCTCAATTTGTACAGAAACAAATCGATTCTGCCGTTGAACAGGGTGCCAAATTACATATAGACAAGGACCATTTTTCTGCGGCTAAAACGGACACGCCTTATCTCGCACCCCAAGTACTCACCAACGTTAATCACAATATGTCTATTATGAAAGAAGAAAGCTTCGGCCCTGTGGTAGGCATCATGAAAGTCAAAAACGACCGAGAAGCCATTCAACTCATGAACGATAGCCAGTATGGTTTAACCGCATCCATTTGGACTGAGGATGAGGCTGCAAGCTTAGCCCTTGCTCCCCAGCTCAAAACGGGCACAGTCTTTATGAACCGATGTGATTACCTTGACCCAGCTTTGGTGTGGACAGGCGTTAAAAACACCGGGCATGGCTATAGCCTTTCTCACTATGGTTATCATCAAATCACTCGGCTAAAATCTTATCATTTTAAAACAAGCACTAAGGACAGTTAACTAGATAGAAACAACTCACCAGGTAACGAAAAAAGAAATGACAAAAAATACATGGCAACCCATCAATTCGGATTGGAATTACCCCACCAATATCAAATTTGGTGCTGGTAGAATTCAAGAGCTCCCGGGCGCTTGCACAAAAATGAATATTTCCAAGCCGTGCATCGTCACCGACTCAGGCTTGGCAACTAACCCCATGCTAGAGCGCATCACCAACCTATGTTTAGGGCATCAACTAAGCCCAGTATTATATTCACAGGTCAAATCCAACCCGACAGGTGAAAGTGTTACAGAGGGTGTAAGCCTTTACAAGGCATCTCAATGTGATGGTGTTATTGCCTTAGGCGGGGGCAGTGCCCTAGACGCAGGGAAAGCCATCGCGCTGATGGTTGGTCAGAAGCGTCCTATCTGGGATTTTGAAGACATTGCAGATCATTGGACCCGAGTTAACCAAGCAGGTATGGCGCCTTGTATTTCAATACCCACCACAGCAGGCACAGGTTCTGAAGTGGGTAGAGCTAGCGTTATCACCGACACTAAAGCAAGATTAAAAAAAATTATTTTTCACCCGAAAATGATGCCTGCCCTAGTGATACTCGATCCAGAACTAACAGTCGGGCTGCCAGCCCATTTAACAGCCGCCACTGGCATGGATGCTCTATCCCACCTGCTAGAGGCCTACTGCTCGCCGGGTTTTCACCCCATGGCAGATGGTATCGCAATAGAAGGCATGCGCCTGATCAAACATTCTTTGCCAAGCGCCTTTGAAGCAGGTGAAGAGATCCAAGCCAGATCAAACATGCTGGTCGCTTCCACGATGGGTGCCACCGCCTTTCAAAAGGGGCTGGGCGCCATGCACGCATTAGCTCACCCACTAGGCGCTCTTTACGATGCACACCACGGTTTGCTCAATGCTATACTCATGCCTTATGTTCTCAAGGCCAACCAAACCGCTATAACACCCAAAATCACCCCACTATGCGATAGCCTAAATATCAAAGGTGGTTTTAATGGCTTTTTAGATTGGGTCTTAACAATGAGGAGCGACCTCAACATTCAACACCAGTTGAAAGAAATCGGTATTAACGAAAAAGTATCCAAAGAAATCGGCAAAATGGCGATTAAAGACCCCTCTGCCACAACAAATCCAGTAGCTTTCACAGAAAATGAATATGAAAACATTTTCCTCAACGCAGTCGAGGGACGACTATGAACGAGTACTCTGTATGAAAATAGGCATTCTACAATGTGATGATGTACTAGAAAGTTTTCAATCCCAGTTTGGTACTTACCCGGGCATGCTGATCGAGCTACTGTCACACATCCGAAGCGAATGGACGTTCAAACAATTCGACCTCAGAGAAAACCAACTGCCAAGCCAATACGATGAATACGATGCTTATATCACCACAGGTAGCCGAGACAGTGTTAACGACCCATTACCCTGGCTACCCACCTTTTTTAATTTCATCCAAACGCTTCACCAACAAAAACACCCTTGTGTCGGCATCTGCTTTGGCCACCAAGCGATCGCAAAAGCGCTTGGCGGTGAAGTCCAAGAATCTGAACGTGGTTGGGGCATCGGTATATCCGAAAACGAACGAGTATTGCAACAAAGCTGGATGCAGCCCAAAACCAACCCACTAAAAGTCATTGTTTCACACAAAGAACAAGTCATCCAACTACCAAAAAATGCAACACTACTCTACCGCAGCGATTTCTGCCCTAACTACATGTTGCAAGTAGAAAAGCACTTCCTAACCATACAGGGCCACCCAGAATTCTCTGAGGAATATGCAAAAACACTTATTCAACACAGAGCACACAAAATACCAAAAAGCACACTTGAAGCAGGCCTAGCCTCACTTGAAGGAACTGCAGATAGCAAAATTCTCGGTGAGTGGATCGCGACATTTATCGAACAAGCAAAAAAATAAAAACCATTATTTGACCTGCCCACCGATAACACTATTCTGAATGTTGGACACTCTTTATTTTAACCCCACTGAAGGTGATACATGTTTGCCAGAGTAAAGGTCTTCTTTGCTAATTCAATATTAAACCTACGGCATCGTGATAATTCGATTTTTTGGGCCAGCCAGCTAGCGGTCATTATATCCACTGTCTTTGGTGTTTACCTTGCTTCCACAGAAGGCTTAAAAAGCGCCGTACAGTTTCATGCAATTACTGAGCTGGAGCAAAAATACTTCATGCTAAACTCTCTTCGCCAAGAGATCGAAAGAAATAATAATTTGATATTGGAATTTTGCGATAATGGACTAGTTCGAGATGAAACAGGCGAGGTGACTGCATTGCGATCCCAGATCCCACTTGAACTCAATTGGTTTGTATGGGATTTAATGCTAGAGACAGAACGCACCTTAACAATACCCACTGAAGTATTGTTTGGCGTTAAGGATTATATCGAGCAGGTCAAAGAGTTGCTCAATGAGTATGAAGAAGATAAACGTCGTCGATTATATACTGGGATTCAACTTTACGAACTAGCCAGTAAAACCAATGAGAAAATAATTAATAGAATGGATGCTGAAATGAAAAGATACCAAAAAAGCCTAGCACCATATCAAACTTTCAAAGTTCATTGACCCTCAATCAAAGGCTATCGTTTGGCTTAAATCCAATTTACTATAGCAGCTGCCCTTAGAATTATTATTCCCAAACGTTAAAACGGTCCTACTTACATATGGGAATATGTATACCAAACAGTATTAGTATTACGATCAACCCATATTGTTTCACTTTCCAAATTACTAGGCAGTCGCTCATACTTTTCCTCGGGCTTTGCATCTGGTATTTTATCCCAGGCTTTACTTTCATAGGGTGGCAAGGTATCCGAAGTCTTCTCGAAATCTGAGAGCAAAGTATGTAAAACACTCTCGTCTAGGTAATGAAATCTTAATTTTACAACTTCATCTGTCCACAGAAATCTGTAGCCATAAATATGTTTCACTTTACTCTGGTCAAGCATTGGTAGCCTGGCGGTTAATCTATCTTTTGCGAACTGGGTATCTGGCCCTTGCAAATAATCAAAAGGAAAGTTCTGTCCATTATACCTAAAAACAACAAACATGATCATAAACATCAGAAGATAAAAAAGAACTACTGCCCTCAAAAATCGATAGACAATACGAAATATCTTACGCATCAGAGTGTTTAGTTTTCGATTCATCATTTAAACCCTACTTTATCTGAAAAATTGGGCGGACTTCTCCCTGTCTCACCCGAATCTTAATGAGCACTAAACCATTATTACTTATTCGTTCGTTTTAATACCGACTCTAGTGTCATCAAATAACTTTGCATCTCTTGACGACCTAGATCAGTACAGCTGTAGCTAGTTTTAGGCTTTCTACCGACAAAGGTTTTATGGGTTTCAACCATTGAAGCTTCTTCAAGTTTACGAATATGACTAGAAAGATTTCCTTTGGTAAGCGCCAATTCCAACAGCAAGGTATTAAAATCTATTGGCTCTTCAGCCAAGGCTAGATTCGCCATGATCGCTAACCTCACTCTATCGACCAACACTGGGTTTACCTTTAATAAATCAGATGCACTCATCTTAAGACTCCATGTTTGCTAATCTAAGCGTTTGATGAAGTTTCATTAATCGAAAAAGCGACATCCCATTCACCACTATAAAAATAAGCAAAGGTAAAATCAGACTAACAACCTGAGAGAAAAAGAACACCAATGATACACCCATACAAATTAACCCCAAGGGAACGGAAAGCGAGGCCTTCAAAGTAAAAAGACGGTTCTGTAGTAGATAATCTGCAATGAATGCGACTAATACCGGTGTCATCCACTCTGGCCGACCAGCTAATCAAATAAGTGAAATTACCATAAATTTTATCAGCAGATCTGAAATAAAAGACAAATGGTTAAGATAACGAAAGTTGCGAAGAATATAGGTTCCGACCTTATCGCCGTTATGTTTCGCAGCACGCCAAACTACAAAATAAAGGGTAAAGACTAAACCGCCGACAATCAGCCCGATCAATGCGATTCCCGTATGACGTAGTTCAGGTATTTGCCCACCAGACATGAGTGTCTGTGTCAGCAAAAAGCCGGACACCATTTCGAAGATAAAAATTACTCCAACTAAAAAGAAGATTCCGCCTTGAATCAAGAAATTAGCTTTGAGTGTAATTCCAACTAAACGACTTTCGTTAAGGTCTTGATCAGTGCCTGTAAGTGCTTTTCGAAATAGCGCAACATCTGCAAGTGCTTCTTTAACGTTAATAGACTCTTGATTCATTTTAAATCCTCCGAACTGCAAATTGGTTTGTCTTACAAACTTAGATTAGTATGCAAACCAGTTTGGCGTCAATTAGCGTTTTGTAACTGGCTATTTTGGATAAAATGTATGATTCAAATTCAGGAGTGGAACATTTTTTATCTAAAAAACTAACATCCGCCGATGCCACTGTACTCGGTGGCCTTTATAGGTATTTTCTTAACGACCTTCCCATTTTTTGTAATGACTAACTCCCTCCCCTTATAAGCAATATCAAACAGAAAATCTGGCCAGCCATCGTTATTTACATCAACAACATGAATATTTCGAATATAGGCATCCGAATAGGAATATTTTCCGACGCCCTCGCTTTCCGCGATGGTCTCCAGGCTCCCATCCACATTTTTCATTTTCAGGGCTACACTGCTAACAACTTTTTCGATTGGCAGATCTTCCTCAGACATCTTGCCTGCTTTCACCTGTTCCCACATATGCCAGCATTCACCACAGAAAGTATCTTCTACAGATTCTATAACAATACCTTTGAGTGTACCCAAATCAGATAGGTCATAATATTTATTTTCTCCGTCTTCTGTCGAATTCGTAAACACATCGGGAACTTTACGATAAAAACCTTTACCCTTCGTTCCTGGCTTGTGGGAAGAAAATAGAATGGGCTCGCTCTCGTAAGTGCCATTATCACTGGTTATTGTTAATGCAATATTAGGTGTCTCCCCACACACATCTACCTGCTTGTAAGACAGTGTAAAATCTAACGACACCTCTGCCCAGGTGACCCAACCTTCATGTTGAAACAAACCATAATAGTTTGAAAATATAGCGGGTCGATTACAACCAGCCGCATGCATGTGCCTAAAAATATCAGGTTTTCTGGTGATACTGACGCTTTCCCGGGTGTCATCGTTAGAAAGCACTGCGTCAAAGGTGTCTTGAAGATTATATCTGCAATTTCCGTCTAATAGAGAAGCATCACTCCATTCTTCACCATCCACAAAAGAAGAATAAGAAAAATAGTCCAACTCTATGTTCTTAGCGTCTTGGCGAGCATCACCGGTAGGGTTGTCAGAATCGTCTAAGCAAGCAATCAGCTGTGGATTCTTAATAGGATCAAGCACAAACAGCCCTGTGATGATCTGAGCAAAAATAGGTAATGTTCCATCTATATCCCTTCGTAACCAAAAAAGAATCCTATTTATTTCCTCATTGATTTGGTTCTCTGTATACTCGTTCCAGTGTTGAGTAAAAGTAAAAAGAGTATTATTGGAATTAGAATCTTCATTGAGAAATGATATATAGTCATTTTTGTATTTGCTCATCTTATCAGGGTTCTGCTTCAGCAGGCATAAGCTTTCAGCCATTGGTAGAACAGAACTTTCTTTAAAAAAAGGTTTATCTGAGATGGTTTTCAACATCAGTTTCAGAAATCTATCATTTTCATCATGAAACAGCAGGTCTTTAATTTTAGTTATGAACTTTGGATTATAATGCCCAAAGGTTCGTTTAGAATAAAAATTAAACTGACCTTGCTGATGCGGTCCTTTTAGAAAGACCGGCTCTTTTAATATGTTTTCAATTCTAACCACAAAGCTATAAAATTCACGATTCAAATAAAACAAATTAATGAAAGTGGTTTTTTCTATCCAATTCGAAAGATCTGCTTCTAATAGCATGAGCGCATCTTCCTGACTCAGCTCTCCATCGAGAATATAGGTATCCTGATTTAAACGGCGCGCATAACCAATATCTGTGCTAATACTAATATCATCTTTAGTTTGAAAAAGACCATCAGGCCCAGCGGAAACTGCTTTCACTGTAATGGCTTGATTGTTTAGTTGATCTGTTTGAGAGGCTAACTGCACATTTTTATTTAAGCTGGTGTCGATCCTTGATTCATTTGAAACTTTGGAATCCGGGATTAGCGTATCTACTTTTATCTTGAGATCATGACTAGATTCTGAGGTGGATACTTGACCACTAGATTGGTAACTCATGATCTTCACAGGGTTATTCCAGGAGTCAACAGACTTATGTATTGCTTGGCCAACAGTATATTTGCGCTTAGTATCTAACCTTTTAATTTCTGCTTGTAACAATGGGCGCAAAACAGACCTTGTTTCATCTAGCTGTGAATAAATGTTCTTAACTTTAAAGTCAAGATTTTGGTCAACATCGTTTCTAACCGCTTCAACATACCGACTAACTGAGATATCGTCTCTTGTACCTTGGACACCGTCTGGCCCCTTCGACACAAGAGTCAGATATAATATGTATGGATTCGGGTGTTCAAGTGAGCTTACCAGCGGTTGATTCCAAACGTCTTTAATCTGTAGATTTTTCTTACCCGTTTCATATTGCCCCGCTTTATTTAGCCTTTCAAGCGTTTCTTTTAGTGCTAGATTCACTGCTTCTCGAGATATTTTAATCTTATGGGCATGGTAGGTTTTAATGATATCTTGAATAAATATCGCCGGCATGGTTACTATGATGAGCGCTAAGATAGTGCCTACTAACAAAGCATTTCTTTGCTTGGTTGGTAATTCACTGAGCGGCTTATGTTTGTTTTCTTTCGTAAAAAAGGACACTAAACCAAAGTAATGACAAGCTTTCGATAAAGAGATTAAAGCAATCAAAGCAGCTGGGTATACTATAATTGAACCAACAATGGCGAATCCTACCACCCTACTCTTGCCACTGAACAGCAGATAAGCGCAGAGAAAAGTCCAAAGAACCATTATAAGCACCCATGAGTACCTCAAGATCTTAACAACAATTCCATATTGAGGGGTGAGCAATACCTTACTGAATGCAGTTAACATGATGAAGGGCGCAAAGAATAGCAATAAGGATATGAATGGATCACTGCGCGATTTTAGCGTGATATTTGGCCACTGATCTTCTAGATAAACAAAGGCTGCCAATCCAGCGATAAGCTGTCCAATGTAGATAAAGAGCGAAATAGTTTTTCTAATCATTTTTTTTCTGAACGAATATTCAAGCTAACCATCTTAATGTTTAACAATAGCCTAACACCGGCACTCATTACTAGAGTCTAGGCAAGCAGTTCTAGTTACGCCAAAGCTATCTTTTTAACATTAATGAAGAGGCAGTATCCATACACAAATGGCGGTTTATTAAAGCCAGCTTCGCGAATTCAAAAATCCATTAGGCTTTTTTCTTCAAGGTGTGCAAAGGGTGATGTGATTCCATTACTCGCTCAATTTCTGCCACCAGATTTTCTCTAGCGATCGGTTTACTCAAATATCCATCAAGTCCAGCGTCCAAAAACCGCTGCATATCCTCTTTGAGCGCGTGCGCCGTCAAGGCAATGATGGGGAGGTGTTTGCTTGATTTCCTCTCTAGAGAACGAATTTCAGCAGTGGTTTTTAAGCCATCCAAAACCGGCATTTGTATATCCATTAACACCAAATCAAACGTCTGATCTTTTTCTAACTTCGCTAAGACTTCCGATCCATTTTCTACAACCTCAATTTCATACCCCAATTTCCTGAGCATTGAGGCGACCACCAGCTGATTTACCTGATTATCTTCTGCCACCAAAATTCGTAATAGCTGAAAGGACTGCCGATTTATCTGAGACAGTTTTTCTGCGCGCTTGCTTAACTTTTCTGCCGAGGCAATAGGCAGTTCTAAATTGAAGTAGAAAGTGCTCCCGAGAAGCTCCTCACTTTTCACCGAAATGTTTCCGCCCATCATTTGCACTAGCTTTGCAGATATATTAAGGCCAAGCCCAGAACCACCGAAGTTTCGACTCGTAGACACATCAGCCTGAGTAAAGGAGGAAAAGATAATGTCCTGGCTTTCCGTCGGGATCCCAATACCTGTGTCCTGTACCTCACAAAGCAACATGACTCGATCGCAGTTTATTGTTTCATATTTGACACGAATCGCGATCTGGCCTGAAGGGGTAAACTTAATGGCATTGGATAGCAGATTTACAAATACCTGACGGATTCGAAGCGGATCACCAATGAGGTAGCGGGGTATTCCTTCAGACAAACTGTAGTCCAATGTCAGACCTTTCTCTTCCGCTAAGAACTGATACACTTCTACAATATCATTCAATAGCTCGGGTAGGCAGAATGGTGTTTCTTCTATTGAAAACTTACCCGCTTCAACCTTAGAGATATCCAAGATATCGTTGATCAGCTCTAACAAAGTCTTCGAGGAAGATCGAACCATATCAAGATAATTACGCTGCTCAGTGTTAAGATCAGTGTCTAGTATTAACTGCGTTAAGCCAATAATCCCATTCAATGGTGTGCGCAACTCATGACTCATATTTGCGAGAAACTCACTTTTAGAACGGTTGGCTCTCTCTGCCTCATTTTTGGCACGCTCAAGCTCAAGCGTACGCTCCTCAGCTTCCAGTAACTTAGTTGATTCTTCGACACCCAACTCACTTGAAGTGTCAACAATCTGGCTTAATTGAGAGCAATTCTTCAAAATTACATGTTTCATTTGATAAAACCCAACTGATATCAAAAAATCTTGCACTTAAATTCAACATAGCCTTTAAGCCCTCGTATTGCTAATAGTCAAAAATCAATCAAAATTCTAAAGCTTAAGTTTTCTTAATCTGATTAGAAAACTTACTTCAGTTGAAGGTAAAAAATGTGCGAGTGTTCATTAGCAAAATGTGAGAGAGTTCTTAAAATTTCAGTGTCAATAAAAAACTATGGAAAGTAGATCACACTTTAATGGATACATTTAGATACATAAAAATAACATTGACGACAGAAAATATCAGTCTTTTAGACCAAATTAGAAGGTTGACAGTCCGGATAGCGATCTAGGTGATATACGAAAATTTGCTGAAAGCGTCCGAAATAATGGTCCAAAAACATCAGAGAGGGTAGATAAATTGCTACGTAGGCTTCCTTGAAATCGCCCTCTGACACAAGAGTTGGCTCTGGAAACTTAGTTAAAAAGCATACTGAACTACCAAGGATTCGATTAAGCCCCCCCCTTCCCATACCAGGTTCGATCATTTTCTTTATGTCTGGTATCCTAACCTTCTTTGGTATTACGCAAGCTCAAGGAGCTTGATAAGTGAGTACTTTATACGAGGAAAATTTATGATGAAATGCAAACAAATTCACTCTCACTCAGAACATAACCATGGCCCCAACTGTGGTCATACAGCTATTCGGCATGATGGGCATATAGACTATTTATTCAATGGACACCTCCATCACCCTCACGAAGATCATTGCGATGAACACACTTTAGCGATAAGTGATACCAATCCAAGTCAGTGCTCTCCAACAAATGCTTGTGGAAGTCATGTACATGGACCCAACTGTGGTCACGAAGCTGTTCCACATGGTGACCACATTGATTACATCGTAGACGGACGTTTGCACCATGCACATGAGGGTCATTGTGATGACCATGGGCCAGTTGACATAGTGACAGCCTAAAAACCTTTAGGCCTAACTATGAAATAGGACACTATTCACTCACAGATATTTCAGTTAAATCATCCCAGGAACTGCTATATACAGGTCTTGGTGTGACGTAGTGAATGGTGTCGCCATCGATAATGGATCGAGCATCGTAAACATTCCACCATTCTCGGCTTAGGCTGGTATTGCTTTCGGTAGTCAGACTACCCTTTGATTTGATATCGCCCGTAGCGCCATTAATTTCAAATAATTGTAACCCTGAACTAGCCATGCTAGTTTCAGAAGCATAGGATTGGGTAGGAAATGCAAAACGCATTGTCTCTGCTTCACTATTGTACAAAAAGCTAATGCTACGGTGATCATACAAGGCTGGTGAATAGAAAAATTGCCCAAAAGCATACTGATCATGCCTCGTAGGATTATCTAAATCAGTCACATCATACACATCAATCTTTAATCCGTTTTCTTGCCCAATGCCCATGACGTAGTCATCATTGATTGGGAACAGTAACGATGAAAACCCAGGTATTTCTAATTCACCACGTACTAGTGGGAATTCCGGGTCGCTGATATCAATGGTATAGAATGGGTCCGTTTGCAAAAAAGTTACGACATAGGCTGTATCCCCCAAGAACCTGACCGCAAACACATCCTCTCCAGGTTTACCAATCACCTTGGTAGCGTTTTCGTTGGGAATACGACTGACTACCTGTAATTCCTTACGGCCTTCGACTTTTTGTAGCACTGTGAGATAGTGGTCAGCACCTGCTACTTCTACAATAGCCGCTTCAGAAGTCAGATCCAAATCGCTCTCGGCCGTATCCACAAAAGCTGGTTCTATAAAACCAAAGTTATCTCGCTTACTGGATAAAACTCTTAAGTAGCCATTGTATTCGCTCATTTTAAAACTGGAAGCACTACTGCCTGACAAATACCCTATTACACTACCACTACCCGCATAAGATACACCTGTGTCAGTAAAATCAAATTGATGAATACGGGTTAAATTGTCCTGCCAAACGGACTCAGTAAAATACATCGCGTTGGTGGAGGCATAAAAATCATTAGCGTAGCCGACAAAGCAATTGGCAGTATAGTTACCTGTATTAAGGTCCGTGCTTGTGATCACAGTCATGTATAACTGAAAACCAGTGGTAGTAACATTTTCAGGCACATAACATGCGGTACTGCTAAACCAATCTTGTTCTCTATTTTGCTCATCTACAACCTTAGGTATAATATCGCTTACGCTAATATCTTCTGGCCTACGTCCATTATCCGAAGTATAAGCGCTAACGAAACTTAAACCTGAAACCGTATAAAGTTTATTTTTAATTCGTCGGGTTTGATTAAGTGAGCCGGAAAAGTTCTTTTCACCTAGCAAAATAGGGTTCTCAGTGTCGCTAACATTGAAACGAGAGACCTTATAACTACTTTGTTGTGAAAATCCATACAATGATATACAGGCAGTATCTTCCGGGCAATCATAATAAGTGTATTGAAAGTTAAGGCTGATCACCACCAGAATAAGCATGCCTTCTTCTTGATAAAGATAGAGACCGTCTATAATATCAGTATTTGTAGTATTCACATCAAGCGTGTTAATAATGGTAGTGGTTGCATTGTCATTCGCTCGTAACAACCGAACGCTGTGAATCCCTGTTTTCGGATGAATACAACGTTGAAAAATAGTATTGCCATCAAATTTTACCAAATCCATTTCATCAACACCCTGCTCTATCAATGTGGTTTGAGAAAAGGTTTGGTCATCGCTGGATAAACTATCATTGGATAACCCTTCACTGGTCAAGTCGACTTCAGCCGTATCTCTTGTTGACTCGGTTTCAGAAAAAACAGGGTCTGCTTTCACTAAATTTATGACACTTTGCTGAACACTATTGGTTACGAAGCTTTCTAGTTGCGCGTCGCTTTCAACTTCAGCCAAATAACCGGTATAATCCGCATCATTCGGTTCCGGCAAGCCAGCACCAGTGCCTGTGGTGGACCCGCCACAACCAGATAAGCCAATAATGATTAGAGCAATTAAGCTAATACTTGTAAAAAAATAGTTATTCTTATTCATATTTTCACGGCCTCGATCATCTAACTTTCATTTTCATTCATGAATTCGTTTTCTATATAATAAATACCCAAACCTGCGCGGATTCTTCCGCTACCCACTACTTCCGGATTAGAATCTCTATCATGCTTACTCAACCAGCTTTCTAAGTTCTTAATCAGTTTTGCGGTTTGTTTCTGGCTATACACCCTGAAAGCAGGAATAGACTCTTCTGGTAGGTTATCGAATGCTGTGGTGAGTTGTAGCCGGTTGGCTTCTGGTTTTTCAATATTAACGGAAAGTGTATTCAATAAATCCGCACATGCTTCGCCCATATAAGCTAATCTTTGCGGGTCGCTATCCTGTGGCACATATACCTCGTTCACTAAATGGACAAATCCTTGCTCGTCTATCTTAACCACCTTAACTCTGACCATCTCATCTAGCATTGAACGCATGGTCATGCTACCACTGTGCTTACTCACTAAGGCAGTAAAACTTCTAGTATCGCCCTCTATGGGTAGCATTAATGGGTTACCTTGTTCGTCACAAAATTCAGCTTCATTCTTCCAAGCAGTCATGACCTTGGCAGCACGGTTATGAAATTGACTTTCGTTTGATTCAGGCGCTTTAATCTTGTTGAGATACCGGCTGACATCTTTACGGTGCATACCTGTGAGCACCGCAATTCGAGAGGTGCTCTGTTTTCTCCCCTGTATTTGAAACTCCTGCTCAGCTACATCGACGTAAGCTTCTTTGGCAATATCCATGAACTCATTAACAGATACACCGTGGTTCAGAAGAATTCGTACCAAGGGTTTAAGTAATTTTAATATTGCCTGATGCAATGCTTGGCTAAGCTTTGTGATGTTATCCATAGGTAGTATTAAATCACAAAAAACCATATTTGAGAATATTTTCTCAAAAAAATAAAACGCTAAAAATATTTTTATCTATTTATCAATTACTTAAATAAAGCAAACCGGAAAAAATGATCGCAATAACGATGATTACAAGTAGGAAAACCAAGAGCTGGCAGGAGCTGGAGACAGTAACTGGCTCCAACCGAAGAAATCTATCGCCTTATATTTGGCATAGATGTTTGAAAAAGCCTGTTCCAATGATAAAGAGTTCTGATATCAACTCAAATTGCTCTTCCATTGGCGTAATATCTACGGCAGAAAAGGAAGCTTTTACATCACTTAGGCTATTGAGATAATCTTTAGCGACTCCCTTTAAATCAGTCTGATCGGTATTAATGAAAACGCTAGTGGTAAGCTGAATGCTCTCATCAAGCACAGCCATTATATCCTGAATCGGCGTCTCTTTTGCTAAGAATGCAGATAGAATAGTTTGATTCATGATAAGGGACAAACAGTCTTTCTGATTCGGAGTAAACACACCAGAAAATTGATTATATTCCTGAATCGCAACCTTCGTCAGCTCTTCTGCTTTTGCAACATCATCCGACGTTAATAAAAATATGACTTTTTGATAGGCAAGCATCATGCGGCTAAAAGCCGGATATGCAGCCTTCTCTTCTTTAGAAAAACCATCCTTCAGTACTTTTTGTTGCAAGGCTACCGTTTTTTCCCTTAGCTTTTCATAGCCTGCTCCAGGCAAATAGTCTTTATTTTCCTTAAGGAGGTAATAAAACATTAATAAATCTTTACCTGCAAGATCAGCCTTACTATCGTAACTACTTTCTACTAAGCCTTTCGAATCTTCGGAAAGTAGGTCATCCACTTCACGGGAAAGCATTTCGAAAGCCGCGCTAATATTCTCTGATTTTTTTGATGAGTCTTCTGATGAATTCAAACATTGAGCTAACGAATCCATACACATGGAAACCTCGTATCTACCTTCCATTCTAAATTTTCGCCCTTCCCCTTGCGTTAACTGATGCAGTAAAAGATCATTTTCAAACAAGGCTTGTTTTAGGTCATCTAACGACGAAGTTAGCCCCATAATACTGGAAGCCATCATTGCGGTAGAAAGCTCTTGATGCTGTCCCAGTAGAATTTTGGCAGCTGCTAAAACAAATTTATCACTTTTTGTGGCCTTTTCGACTATTTTATTAACTTTTTTCAGCCCTCTCAAAGTGATGGGTATATCTAGAGGGTTCTTGCTCATTGGCAAGATTACTTTTTCTGAGTAGGCATTGAGAAATGCTTCTGGCTTTTGATTCCCGATAAATTCAAATTCCAAAGGCAAGAGATCAAAATCTAACTCTGCAAAACAAGCATCAAGAAATTTCATACCCCATGCTTTACCACCAGACATACTCATCGCTCCACTAAAGCTAAAATCTTTTAAGCCCTCAACATGCATTCTCATTTTTGATAAATTGTCTACAATACCCATTTCCAGAAATACATCACGTTTTTCTGTATCTGGAAGCTCATTAACGGCTTTTAAGAATTTACGACAAGTGTCAACTAACTTAGCCAGATCATCAATATCTTTATCTTGAATATCAGAAATATCTGAAAATTTCTTGTCTGCAACTTCTAACATTGTCACAGTCTCCAAAAAAAGAGACTTTAATACTGGTGAGCTTGGCTTTTCCAACCCTTGAACAAACTGATAGAACGCTTTATCTGTATCCAGTGA
>JAYPYM010000006.1:12044-13421 GCA_038135915.1 Gammaproteobacteria bacterium | reverse complement strand
TCCAGTGATTCGCCGAACTCATCGTTCCAGTAATCTTCAGGAAAATCGGAATACTCTGATGGGCCTAGCTTTTTTTCCTCATCACTCGATTCAGGATCGATTGGGCTTAAGCCTAGAGGAGCAACACCCTCTTTTGGTTGCCAGCTTGGGGACGTTTGAATTTGACGAGCAAGCGGAGCTGGGTGCATCGATTGAGTGACACGTTCGATTCTAGGTGACGGTTTGAATCCACTTGTTTTAGGCAAGTTCATCACGCCAAGCAAAGCCACCCCCATTCTTACGAACCTATTAAAGGTACCAGGTTTTTGCGGTGTATTTGGGCTCGCACTTACTAAACTAGTTGGACTCATTACATTTACCTATTCATCAAAATAAATATTGTCTATCTACTGCATCGCAGCATCTTATACAGGCTTTTTGGCAATAGCAATAGACAATAAATCTGTTTAATCTCTAAGGTTAAACAGATTTAATTTGGAGTAAAATTCTGGACTGTTCGAGTTTTGAGAAGGGTTCCAAGTGCCAAACAATATACGCACTGTGAAAGTTGGACATAGCATCTATGTTTTCAGGGAAAACTAGCCCAACTATTCAATCGTGCCAGACTAGGGAAAAAGCATTCCACATTCTCTATGATGACATATGCCTTCTTGGTCAAAGTCTATTCTTCTTTCTTTGAATGCGGTATCAAATGACTCTATCGTACTGCCTCGATTGATTTTCTCGAACAGTTGAGTGCTTTCTGTGGGCTCGCTCCCTGACTGTTCCCATTCAGAACTGTCACTAGATAGAGGAGAACTGGCTCTCAAATCTTCTTTCGGCATCGAACTATCAAAACATGACGAAGCATACATGATGACTGAAGTAGCTATCATAAAGTATCCGAATTTTCTATTATCACTTGCTAAACAATCAAGAAGCCCAAATGACCCTAAAGCAAAAGAAGCAGCAAGCGATCTTGACTGTGTTACGTTCTGAAGTCGTTGAAATTTAGCCTCAGGCCTAGGTGTATTGGGAGTTACATCATCAGGTCTAGGTGTATTGGGAGTTACATCATCGTGCGAGGAATCAAAATCTTCTACGGCCGAATAATAGCTGATAGAAGAGGTTTGGCGTAATAAAAACTCTGTCATGATTTACTGCTCTAATCATCTTTAATCAATACTTGAAGGTTGGCCACGAATGTGATTTTTCTAAATCGCGCCCAAAAACCTATGTTATCTCAAAAAGACGCTGTTTAAAAGAAGGCGCCTTGTCTTACATGAGGTGGAGCCAAGAAGAACTTAGAGATGTATAGTCGTTATATGATTTTTTATCAGGCAATCAGGCAATCAGGCAATCAGGCAATCAGGCAATCAGGCAATCAGGCAATCAGGC
>JAYPYM010000006.1:8748-11944 GCA_038135915.1 Gammaproteobacteria bacterium | reverse complement strand
AATATATACTACTTATATTCGCTGAACGACACGCGAAAGAATATTGAGTAGAGGACAGGTACAACGAGCAATGTTAAAACTGTCGCAAAAGAAAGTCCGAAAATAATCGTGATTGCCATTGGTTTGAACATAGCGCTTCCGCCCCACAACAGTGGCGTCATACCCAGTACCGTAGTGGCTGTGGTTAACAGTATGGGCCGTAAGCGTTGTTGACAAGCTGTGATCACCGCAGTCGCTTCACTACGATTAAAATCCCTAATCTCAATTGCAATTCGATCCAGCAGTACAATTGCATTATTAATAATAATACCAGACAAGGAAATCAGCCCTAAAATAGTAAAAAATCCAAAAGCAGCATCAGTTGAAAGTAGTCCGAAGCTAACGCCAATCAAACCAAGCGGTATTGTAGAGAGAATAATCATTGGTTTACGCAATGAATTGAACTGCGCTACTAGCAATAGCAAAATCAAGATAGCCGCTTTTGGCAACTGGTCTGCTATAGAGGCGTTCGCATCACCACTGGTTTCGAGCTCACCCCCCATTTCATAATCATACCCTGTCGGCCAACTGGCAGCCTGAGCGTCTAGCCAAGGTACTAAGATTTTAGCTGTGTCTAACGCTGTCGCACCTGGATGTAATTGAACCTTCAAAGATAAGGTGCGCTCTCGATCTCGACGCTCTATCATGCCCGGCTCAAACACAAGCCTAACATCCGCAACTTGTTTAAGCGGGACGTTAATCCCAGTAGACTGAGAATACACCATCAAGCCATCCAAACGACCAATATCCTGCCGATCTGTTGCAACCGTGCGTAACCTTACCGGTATGAGTTCGTCTTCCTCACGATATTGTGTTAAATCGATACCTGACAGTCCAGTCGTTAAGGAGTATGCAACATCATCACTGGTGACACCTGAACGCCTCGCCAACTCTTGGTCGACATCTACCATCAGCTTCTTTGTTTTCCTTCCCCAAGAGTTTTTAACATCGGATACTTCCGGAATATCTAATAAGTACCCAGTCACCTTATCGGCTAATGTATATAAGATGTCGAAATCGGAGCCAGAAAGACGTACAATAATTGGATAGCCCACAGGCGGCCCATTCTCGAGACGTTTTACTTGGCCTGATAAATCTGGATAGTTAGAGCGAATAAAAGCTTCCAAAGACTGGATGACATCATCTACCCTATCACCAACATGGGTATTAATAATCATAAAACTATTCGCGGGGTTGGGATTAGGCGGATCCAGGCTTAACCGAAAACGAGGCCCCCCATCTCCAATAAACGTCAACCAGCTCTTAACAGGTCCATCTTCCTGCGTCGCCCCATAATGGTTATCATGAATGAAACGATCAAAACCTGATATCAGCGACTGTGTCGCTTCGATGGAAGTTCCCAATGGAAGCTCAAGCTTTGCTGTGAATACAGGATCCTCAGAGGGCGCAATAAACTCTTGTCTGACAAACCCCATGCTATATATTGCAAGCATAAAAAACATAGATATTAAGGCTATAAACAAAGCTCTATTACGTAAGGATGTAATCAGGAGCCAACGATAAGCCAAATACCACCTTCCATCAAAACTGTTATTTCCCTGTTGCTTTACCTTTAGTGTTACAGTAGTGACTAAAGCTAAGAAGGTGACTGCCAACACCCATGAAGTCAGCAAAGCAATTGTGACCACATAAAAAATGTCCGATGTATACTCACCCACAGCGGACTTTGCCAAAGCGATCGGCATGAATGCTGCCGCTGTGGTCAACGAAGAAATCAAGAGCGGTATTTTTAATTCCTTCCCAGCATCGACTGCTGCTGCAAATGCTGTCTGCCCTTTCTCACGTTTGACGATAATAGATTCCACCATGACAATGGCATTGTCCACTAATAGGCCAAGCGCAATAATGAGTGCCGTCAATGAAATTTGATTAATGGTGATGTCGAATGCTTGCATGATAAAAAAAGTGGCAAGTATCGTCGCTGGAATCAATGAACCAACCACTAAACCGGTCCGCAACCCTTGAAACCAAACCATGACTGCTATAACGATTAGAATTGCCTGAAAAAGGCTAGAAGTGAAAGCATTCACCACATCTTCAACTAATGATGCTTGAAACCAAATTTCATCAATAGAAACGCCCCAAGGGTAGCGCGCCTCCAACGATGGAATGAGTGTATCCAGACGATGACCAAGCTGCAAGATATCTCCACCCTCTCGCATAGAGATTGCAAATACCAATGTTGGTTGACCATTGGCTCTAGCAACATCTTTGGGCGGATCTTTATAGCCACGATAAATATCAACTATATCCTCAAGATAAACAATAGCACCGCCCTCTAATTGTATTACAGTGCGCTTGAGGTCAGCTACTGATTCAAAGTTACCCGTAGGCTCCAGAGTGATACGTTCGGTTCCACTCAATATATCCCCACCAGAGGCAAGAATGTTCACGCTAGCCAGCGATTTTGCAATCAATTGTGGCGTAAGACCCAATTCACCGAGTCGCGCATTATCATACTCTACAAATATCACCTCCTGTTGAGCGCCATGAATACTGACCTTCGCAATATCTGGTTCTTTTAGCAATTCATCCCGTATCTCATCAATGATTACCTTCAGTTCCGCATAGGAAAAACCATCTCCAGATAAAGTGTATACACTGCCAAAAACATCTCCGAATTCATCATTCACCTCTGGGGTGCCTGCGCCCTGAGGCAAGTCACTCGTAACGCTATCAACTTTGCGACGCAGCTCATCAAAAATCGGTCGCATCACTTTGTATGACTCTTTAAAGTTAGCTGTAATGATAGAGATACCATTACGAGACTCAGACGTTATTGAATCAATCTGCGGCATTTCCTGGATCTTCTTTTCGATTTTATCTGTTACCAAGAGTTCTACTCGTTCTGGACTTGCGCCAGGGAAGCGTGTTGTGATGACCACAGCACGGACTATAAAACCGGGATCCTGAGCCTTAGGTAGACTCTGATAAGAAAAAATTCCAGATATCACTATGAGAAAAACGGCTGTGAGTGTCAGCCGGTTAGCTGTAATCGCCGAAGCTGTTATATTCATGAACGCGGCACCAGTACACGCTGCCCATCACGAAGAACACTGGTACCAGCTGTGACCACTTTATCCCCAGAAACCAGACCCTCCAGAACTTCGATACCATCCTGAGTGAGTTCACCAAG
>JAYPYM010000006.1:8298-8738 GCA_038135915.1 Gammaproteobacteria bacterium | reverse complement strand
ATCTCGCCCATCATATTCCACTATGAATACGAATGTCTCACCTGTATCGTTCAGCACGCTGTTTAAGGGTAAGGTAAATATATGCTTATTATTTTCCTTGATATCAAATTTAAAGGTGACATTGGCCGCCAAACCAGATCGAAGTGAGGGGTGTTGCGAGAGAATCTGGATCACCACTGGGAACGCAGCCGCACCTGCAGTTGCAACGGCGATCTCAGATACTTTGCCTTCAAGTATTACCCCTGGTATCGCACTAAATTCAACAGTTACTGGACTGTTTTGCTTAACGGTACTGATTAAGCTTTCCGGCAGATTCAAAGTGACCTCATAGTGATCACCACAACTCACCAAAGCAACCGTCTGCCCTGCTTGAACATTCTCATTTGTTTCTACCATTAAAGATGCGATAGAGCAGTCTGTTTCAGCAGTGAGTTTCGTAT
>JAYPYM010000006.1:1650-8288 GCA_038135915.1 Gammaproteobacteria bacterium | reverse complement strand
TGGCTATCTCAAGCGCTTTCACCGCAGCTGCAACTACTGCTTCGGCTGATTCCGCCTGAGCTCGCGCTGACTCCAGTTCATTCAAGGAGGCATTGTCATTTGTATAGAGCCCTTTTGTTCGTTCATAATTTGCCGCCGTTCGACGACTGTTCGCTCTAGCCTCTACTAGCGTAGCCTGGGCCTGTTGCTGCTGCAGCATGTAACTGGCAGGGTCTAACTCAGCAATCATTTCCCCGTTTGCTAATCGCTGGCCAATTTGTACCGGCAAGCCAGTGATCGTACCGGACACCTTGAAACTTAGCCGAGATTCTAAACTAGATTTTGACGTACCCGAAAATGTCCGGCCTCGATAAAGGTTAGCATCGTTGATCGTCACAAACCGAACCGGTCTTAAACTTTGCTCAACCGGCTGCTTCTGCTCGCTACAAGCAAGACCAATCAACAAAATAAATGGAATGATTAGAAACTGTTTCATCCTTTGCTACTCGATAAAGTTAATTTAAAAGACTCCCTTAGGGCATTCCGATCTTTAGCTGGCAACAAAAAGTCGTATCCGCCCACTGCTCGCTGCAAAGCCATGATGGTGATCAAAAAATCGAACAACGAATCGCTTGCTGCTGCCTCGGCATTCAAGCTTGACTCTTGCGCATCCAACAGTTGTAGAACATTCACTTTTCCTCTCGCATAAGCTTCACTGATGAGTTCAAAGTTCTTTTTAGAAGCTTCCGCTGCCCGCTTAGCCAAATCTATTGTGATGTACTTGGCTTGTGCTGCGTGTAACTGAACCCGAACCGTTTCCTCAACAGCTGATTTAGTAGCAATTCGGTTTGCAAGCAGCTGCTGCAGCTCAAGTTCACTACGAGAAATGGCTGCTTTTGTTTGCCCGCCAGTAAACAAAGGCAACGTGGCCTGCATATTAATACTCCAGTCAGATAAACCTTCGCCAGTAGCCGGCCCACCATTCTGTTGACTCAGATTGTCTGACAACTTTGCTCCTAACGTGAAGTTGGGCAACCACCGAGCTCGTCGATTAGCTTGAAGCTGTCGGCGTTTAGCATCAATTTGTGCATCTAAATTTTCAAGCTCCGGAGACTGGCGAACAGCTCGCTGTACGTAAAAATCAGAGAACAGGCTATAATCTGCTTGGCTACGAATAAGCTCATCGAACTCTTCTCGTGTCATCACAAATGGCTCGTTAAAAGACGCTTCGCGCAGTGGGAGTCGGGTACCAGGAGGTTGATTTAAGATACGGGTCAAGCTTTCCCACGCTTGCCTTAACTGAGCTGTGGCTGAAGCGACTGCAATACTTGCATGCGCCACTTCAGCTTCCCAACGGTAAATATCAGATGCAATGGATGTACCCAAACGCACTCGATCTTTAGCAAGCTCAAGGTTTTTCCGCGATATATTCAAATTACTTTCCTGAACTTTCAACTGAGATTGAGCGTTTAATGCGCGATAATAAGCCGTCGTCGCGGCCTGAATTAAGTCGAGCTTAAACTCTCGTAAGCTACTCTCTCTAGTTCGTTGTACCTTGGTTTGAATGATTAGATTTGCGGAAAGTGAATCTGAATAAATCACTTGATTCAGGCTTAAGGTCAGGTCATTAGTGGCTTCTGCAAACACACCAGACTTCACCGCCGGCGATTCCTTTCTAGTCGTATTGCCTAGACTCATGTTCAAAAATGGTAAAAGTTCTGCACGCGCCTCAATAACATCAGCTCTACCAGCACTCACCCCATAACGATTCGCTAGCAGCTCTTGATTCTCTTTAACCGCGAGTAAAGCAATGTCGGCTAACCCCAACTCATTTCCTGTTGGCTTAACATTCGGATTGAGTAAGGTAGCATCGGCAAGAATGTCAAAACTAGGAGAAATACCAATGCGACGTGCTGTTGCCATATTAATGGTTAAACGGTCTTTAATTTGCGACTCAATGGGTTGATCTTCTGCACGCGCGCCAAGCATCACCGCCTGCATATTTAAAGCATTGAGTTTTGCTTGTCGCACAATATCCTTGGGCTCAGAATTGGTCATTAATAGCCCTCGCTCCACATCAGCAACACCTGCAAAACTATAGCTAGGAATACGGCGTAGATTGATGTCATTGACGAGCTGCTCAAAGGCGTGAGCAGGCATTCTAGACAGGCCTGCTACAAATAACGCTTCGGTATCCTCAGGTAATCGCTCGAGTAATAGGTGATTCACACCGTCATGGGCTATTTCTGAAAGCTGGATATTTTTTTCTGTGGCTGCAGTAAATGCTCTTTTACGTAGCACCGGAATAGAACGTGATAGCTCTTGATCGACGAGTAGTACGACTTTTTTATAATCGACCATTCGACTTAACACATCGAGATCTGTTGAAAAATCGGCATAAGTTGAAAGATAATTTAGATTTTTTATGCCAGATCGACCTCCAATAGGCCGGCTTACAAACAGCCCTGTATCTATCACAATAGGTAGGAAAGTTGGTTTGGGGTAATGTTTTCTACGAGCAAGGACTTGATTAGCAATAAAACCTGTCACTAATACCATATCTACGTTAGGATCTTCGTATGCTCTATCAACCACCCTCTCAATAGAAGCACGAGTCCAAGTCGCAACCATTCGCTGAATGTCGACATCAAATTCTCTTGAAGTTAAGGCTAATAACTCTCGTATGATTGTGGTACTTTGTTTTGCAAGCCGAGAATTTTCACCGTCTTCAATAACAGCTACAGTGTAAGATGCTTTCGCGAAAGCATCTATTGACAAGGTGACACATAGCGTTATAAAAATGGCAAATTTCACTCAGCCCTACTTTGTTAATCTCAGATGGATTTCTCTCTGCGGTGCAATGAAACAGGTCCAACGATATACGATTTCCGAACAGATAGCCACGATTCGTGAAGAGAATATAAACCACCACTAGGGTCAGGATAACGAAGCAACACCGATGTTAGGGGTTCTAAGCCGTTTTCTATAAAACACCAGGGTGCTCACAAAATTCTATTTTTTAGATTATTAATATACATTTTAGCCAAATTAGGTCAGATTAACGCCTGAATAGTCTTCTTTTTACCGACATCACTTGACATCTTATTGACACTTATTAATTTATGACGCTAAGATAGAAAATTCTAAAGACCAGCACTAATAGCTGACTCAATGTAGCCCCACTGTGATGCGTCTAAGTTTTTCAAAAAAGAGGAGTACAAGATGTTAAGGTGCTTTACTAACTGCAACAATGGAAGGCATGTTCTTGATACTGTAGTTGATACTACTCGAAATAATAATCGTCCCAATAATCAAGGGCGAAATAATGGAAGACAAAATTTCCAACCAGTAGATATCGGTCAAAGAAGGATTCATCCCGATCATATTAGAGCAGCTGGAGGTCATATTGGTGCTGGTGGCGCCCCAATCCAAGGCGAACAACATATATACGACGAACCACTAGAAGTTGGACATGAAGGAGGGGCTGCAGCAGATATAGGAGGCGGGGTACCAGCTCAGAATCAAGCTGCTCCTCTCGCACAAGAAGCAATTGAGGTTGCTCCAGGAGACGCGCCAGACGTAGCGCCCGAACAAGATCAAGAGTTTGATGAATTATTCGATAAATTAGTAGCTTTTCAAAAACGCGATATTACGCAAGATCAACAAAGACGGTTAATCGACGCTATTTTAGGAAGAAACCCAGACGACGATGTATCTCAATTATCAAGCATAGCTGAAGAACCGCTAAACTGGGAAGAAGTTTTCGGCCATGACGATCCAGAATATGCTGGTCTTGCTGCTAATAATGAACTTAACCGCCAACCATCATATAACTCAACCCACTTTGGGTCTAATCATGATCATAGTGAACACACCGAGCCTACAAATGATGACACGGATCATGACACTTTTGCATAACCTTACATTGACTAAATTTCCGATCCCAACCAATCCAATCCGACGTAACACTTAAAAGCAAACCCTGGCCCTAAATATGGCCAGGTTATTCAAGATAAAAAACCACAAGACGCTTTAGCTTGCTACCTGTATTATTAAACAAGCAAAACCTCACTCTCAAACTTTAGACAACATGAGTCTCAAGCTTTTCAAAGTGTACTACCCGGACATATTCAATTAATTTTTGCGGAGTAACCATGAAAGACCCAGCATACCTCAATCAGCTTTGTGTCGGAAAACTGCCCGACCTGCTTGGCATTGTTATTACACAAGTGGACGAGGCAGAAGTTCGTGCAGAAATGACAGTAACCGAATCCCACTTAGCACCTAATGGTTTTTTGCATGCAGGCAGCGTTATCTCTCTCGCAGATACCACCTGTGGCAATGGCTGTATTGCTCACCTACCAGACGATGCTACAGGCTTTACCACTGTAGAGCTTAAGTCCAACCATCTTGGTACAGTGCGAGCAGGCAATATAATCTGTATTGCGACGCCAGTTCACAAAGGCCGTACCACTCAGGTCTGGGACGCTCAAGTCAAGAGTAATGAAACAGGAAAAAACATTGCCCTATTTCGTTGTACACAAATGATCCTTTATTCACCATGAACCCTACAAACCCGATAAAGTACCATTTTAAAGTTTGCAATTTCTTAGATTACTTATACAGTAAGGCATCATTATAAATCACAGGAGGGATTTTTCATGGGTATTATTGAGTTTATTGGCGGCATTTTTAAACCAGCAGCAGATCTAATTGATAATGTACATACCTCAGATGAAGAGCGCCTTGAACTAAAGAAACAGCTGGATGAAATTCGAGCAGGCGTGCAACTCAAGATGATTGAGCTAGAACACAAGGTATTGGAATATGAGACAAAAGTACTAGAAGCCAAACAGTCTGTCATCATCGCAGAAGCTCAGGGCAAAAGCTGGATGCAACGAAACTGGCGACCTATATTAATGATGGTAATTATTGTAATTGTCGCAAACAACTATGTGCTGGTACCTTATCTTAGTTTATTTACAGATAAAATCACCATGTTAGAGCTACCTAAAGAGCTATTCACACTCTTATCAGTAGGTGTTGGCGGCTACGTAATAGGAAGAAGCGGAGAGAAAATCGCAAAGTCAATCAAGCTACAACCAAGTACAGGTAAAGCCGGGCAATGACTGACTGATTAAAGTGAAGTTTAGTGGTAAACCCATTTTATGGGCAGCAGGCTAAATTTGGAATGTTAGTCTTTAGTGACTAACATTCCTAGGCACAGTGATTAAAGCGATCATATATATTCAAGATCGACGATTGGCATCATCATGTTTTTTTACAGTAACCCTTTGTACACTTAAAGCATTATTATGTGATGAAATGTATAAACCTAGGCAAAGCAGAAGAGCTGCAGTAGTAATAGCTGTTACAAGCATCGTCTTTATCTCCCCAAAATAACGATCAAATAGAATTTGGTTGTCGAGAAGCCTATGAAGCACTGATTGTGTGGTTCGTTAGTCCTCCGACATAGAAAAACTATATCCCATCTAAGTCATCAGGTATATTCTAAAATACAATACACATTATTCGTTTTTATCTGATAATGGAGGCTCAGACTATTAACCAAATCGACGCTGGTAGAAGTACCACTGCTGCCATAGGAGCCGCTATTGTGGGGACTGGAGGGGAACAACCCAGTGCCAATCGCTGACACTGGGCTAAAATTTTTACTATTTCTTTTTGGCTGGCGATTTCTTTTTAACAGGCGCTTTTCTTTTAACAGCCTTCTTAACTGGTGCTTTCTTTACAGGAGCCTTTTTAGCTACTTTTTTCTTAACTACTTTTTTCTTAGCTGGGGCTTTCTTGACTGTCGCTTTCTTTGCAGCTGCCTTGAGCTTAGCGGCGGCCTTCTTAGCTGCTTCTTTTGCTTTTTTTAGGGTCTCTTTCTTCTTACCCATCATAGCTTTCTTTTTTTCGATCTCTTTTTTTAAAGAGTCGATTTCTTTTTCAAGCGCTGAGACTTTTTGCTCTGGTGTTAGTGGTTTCTTACGTACTGTTTTCTTTGCTGCAGGCATACCTTTGCTCCTGGGTGATTAAATTCATTAGAATTATAGACCAACAATATCATAAAGGCTATTTAAGCGCCTATATCATCATTTATTCAAGGTTGGTTGTCGCCCTACTCCTGCAATTGAGTAAATTGTCTTAACGAAAACGCCCTTGATCAACCAAATTTAGCGCTAACATTGCCAACCGAGAGACTCTAGTGGGCCTAAAATGTCGAAAACGCTAGGGTCTTGCGCATCAGATTAAAATGAGTATCATCCTAAATTGTGCTTTTTCAACCCATCTCCTTTGATGGTTTATAGATATTTTCTACCGACTAGGACTGGTTTGCAAAAGCCTCTATACCCTAAAGACCTTAGTTTAGCGAACAAAATAGGATAAGTTTTCAATGCGATTTTACAACCTCATGCACCATATAAAGCAGGCATCTATTTTTTCTGTTCTTCTTGCCTTAGCCGGTTCTTCTTATGCCGCTTCTGGAGTTGAGAATAATAAATTTAGTTATGACTTTGTTGAATTTCGTTTTGTCGATTTTGATGCAGATGATGGCGCAGATGGTGATGGTTTCTTCATCAATGGCTCCTTTCGTCTTGATAATAATATATTTATTACATAAATTTATATTTTCATATAAATTAAGTAATAAT
>JAYPYM010000006.1:0-1640 GCA_038135915.1 Gammaproteobacteria bacterium | reverse complement strand
ATATATTTATTACGGCGAACTACACTCATCTTGACGGTGATGTAGACCTGTTGTTTGGAGGTATAAACTTTGATTTAACTATATTTTCAGTCGGAGCTGGTTATATCATCCCTCATAATAACACTGACTTTTTTGGTCATTTGTCAATACTTGAGGTTGATGCAGACCCAGGTGGTTCTGAAGCAGGTTTTGAAATATCCTTAGGTGCGCGTGCTTACCTTAAGCCAGAAATAGAGGCCTATGGTAGTTTTAACTACAGAGATGTGGAAGACTCTGATACATTCTTGAGAGCCGGCATAGATTATTTCTTCACTGATAACATTTCTACCGGCCTATTCTTTGATTTAATGGGCGATATAGATCAAATAGCACTGGGTGCTCGCTATCATTTTTACTAAGCATTATAAAGTGAACGTTAGGACCATGGAGAAAAAGGTTTGATGGAATAGCCACCCTCTCTGAGCAAGGTACCCCATTAACCTAGTTTTCTCCTAAATGGCTTATTTTAACACTAGTATTACTCAACTATGAATTGAAATTCCTTTCTAGCCCCCACTGGAAGATCATTTCCTCTAAATTGATAAGCATCAATAGTATTTAACATGCAACTTAACCAAAAACGTAACCATATAGCACTCGATTCCTATCATTCAGACTAAACTTAAGCGTAACTGGCTAAACTGATGGTTACCTGGTGTGTTTTTAAACGCCCAAAACCCTATTTGGCCTGTGAACCTATGTTTTCGTAAACGCTAAACAAAAACTTTGCGCTCTATTGTCGTTACGAGGCTATTTAATGGCCAATAGTTTGAAATTTGGATTGAACATGACAATTAATAAATTTTTAACCCTAACCTTGTTGATGGGCACTAGCTTCCACTCGTATGCTTCAGAGACTACCCCATCTCAAATTGTGGTGACGTCTCCCATCGACGTTACTCAAGACGAAGCGATCACATATATTGAAGAAACCTTTCGCTTGCTTAAAGAGTCGAGCCCTAAATCTAAAGGAACGGCATTAAAAACTATTGCAAAACTAATAAGAGATTATTCAACTAGCCAAGAGGTTGAAAAGTTAAGTCTCATCAATCATCACATCACTTCAAATTATGAATATGTATTAAACGCATACTATCAAGCCGACCGTACGTTCATCCAAAACATGATCAGATATGATGTCGTCAAAATAATCAGCACTTCCGACCAGCTGATCATAAAAACCATTGACGATATTATCCTAGAGGCAAGTCAAAACATTAGATCAAAAGCAAACCTAGAAGTAAGTTCAAACTCATATTTAAGGTCTTCTGATGGTTACCCTCGCGCCACTCGTGCATGGGACCTCGTTGAGGTGTTGATCCGAGATAACAATAACATTCCGTTATTCAACCAGCATCTTAAGACGTTAAGAGAACTATATATGAGTGGTCATCATTTTATTACGATGCCTGTTTCTAACATACTTCTATCATTAAATAGCCCTGAAGCATTATCGATACTTCACGATGGTTTGAAGAGTCGGGACCCACAAGTAAGAGGTGACTCAGCAAGCGCACTAGCCAATTCTGAAAAGAACAAGAAAGAAGACATTGCTAAAGGTTTATATGGCAAAAATATTCATGATATAGATGATGCAATGT
>JAYPYM010000005.1:43764-44741 GCA_038135915.1 Gammaproteobacteria bacterium | reverse complement strand
ATGCCACGCTCTATGGTTAACAGGGAACGAGCTACTCCCCGTAAAGTTAAGAGCTTTGCATTTTCAGCCAACAATTCACCTTCATTACAATGCCACTCACATACAACACTAGAATCCACTTTATCTGCAAAAGCCTTAGCCCAGGGCTGGCCACAGACAACAGCACTTTCTCTGCTAATCACCACAGCAGTTGCAATTGCATCCTCGGATATCAGGCGGGCAGTAATATCACCGCTTCCCACATCTTCACGATAGGCTTGTGCTACATCTTCTTTCAAAGCCTGTCGCTCATAATCACTTAAAGCATTCAGATCGGATGAAACAGACCCGTCAACAAACACATTTTCTTTAGACATCCAACACCCCTAACAACACGGAGACAACTCAATCTAACTAACTCAACCTAACGACCGCATTAAAAGCAAACGCTGGTATTAAACCTAGAAGCATATAAAAAATCAATTAGGAACATGATACGATTAATAGGCGTTCCTTCTTAGCCTATTCATGCCTTATTCGTAAATTGATCATGTTTACACTTCTTTAGGCTTGCTCTCCTTCAGTAGAAATACTTCTGGCTTCTGCTTCAAGCATGACGGGAATACCATCTCTGATGGGATAAGCAAGCTGATCTGAGTAACAAATAAGCTCCTGTTCCACCTTGTCATACTCTAACCGCCCTTTACAGACAGGACACACTAAGATTTCAAGCAACCGATTATCTAATATCATTTATCTTAAACCTCTTGCCTTTGCTTTATTGAAAGCTGTTTCTATAATATTCTGCTTTATAGCAGCCGGCAGCTTAACTGCCAAGGGTACGCTATACCAATGCTCTCTCGCAAACGCTTGACACTTCACTGCGTCTTTCTCTGTCATCAGTATCGGCTGGTCACCCCGATCGAAATTAAAATCTACTTCCTGATACGCGTAATGGTCATTAAAAGCATGGCGATTTATCTGAACCCCTAATAAAG
>JAYPYM010000005.1:41314-43754 GCA_038135915.1 Gammaproteobacteria bacterium | reverse complement strand
TGCGCTATACCCGCAACAGCATGCACTTGAGCACCCTTGTATGGCCAAGGCTCCAGTGGCTTCCCAGTTTTAATGTGCCTTGGCTGCTGCAACTCATATGCTTTATCAAGCTGAAAAACAAAATCTACTGTATGTTTACGGGCCATAGGTTCACGCAGCGGACCAAGTGGCATTAAGGACTGGTTCCTTAGCTTTTCTTCAGCTGGCAACATGAGTATTTCGACATCTCTACCTAGCGCATAGTGCTGAAGGCCGTCATCGCTGAAAATCAAATCTATATCCGGATATGCCATCAGCAGCGTTCGTACGGCCTTTACTCGATCTGAGTGCACGGCGATGGGCGCCTTAGTTTGGTCATATAACATTTTAGGCTCATCTCCCACTTGGGAGGCACTGGTTCCTGCCGCCACAATCTGCACACCAACACCTTCCCTCAAATATCCGCGAGATACAATACCCGGATTCAACCCTTGATCTTTAGCATATTGATACAGGGCGCTTACCATAGGAGATTTTCCTCCTCCACCCACATGAATATTACCCACCACAATCAAGGGTACGGGAGGTTGATATTGATGGCGAAAACCTTGCCTATATAACCAACGATTCGAAGCCGTCACTAGCTGAAACATCAGACTTAAGGGCTTTAGATAGCTAGGCTTTTTTTCCTGGCTATACCAAATACCGTAAAAATAATGCTGTATTTTGTCTGCTCGAAAAATCATGCTTCAGCGGTACCAAAACCTGCTCGATAAAGTGCTGCATAAGCTCCGTCCTTTTTTAACAAGGATCCATGCGTTCCCTGCTCTAAGATCTGACCTTGATCTAGCACAATAATTTGGTCTGCACGCTCAACAGTTGAAAGCCGGTGGGCAACCACAAAAGTGGTACAATTGGACATTAGTTTACTTAAAGATGCCTGCACAAGCTTTTCAGATTCATTGTCGAGGGCAGAAGTTGCCTCATCCAAAATCAAAATTGGTGCCTGCTTCAGTACTGCTCGAGCAATTGCCAATCGCTGCCTCTGTCCACCAGACAGTTGCATACCATCTTCTGCGAGCACTTGATCTAATTTGGCGGGCATTTGGTTAATAAACTGATCCGCGTGCGCGGTTCTTGCCGCATCCCATATCTCTTCATCAGTCTTTTTAGATAGTTGGCCAAAAGCAATGTTATCTCTTACAGAGATTGCAAAAAGCCTAGGTGCTTGACTGACAAAGGCAATATTTTCTCTCAGATATTGTAAGTTGTATGCCTGATTTGACACGCCATCTATTAACACTTGACCACTATCAGGTCGATTAAAACAAGAAATCAGGTCAACCAAAGTTGTCTTACCGCTGCCTGTTTTACCAACAAGCGCAATAGTCTGCCCAGGCTCTACAGAAAATGAAATATCCTTCAGTGTAGGCTTCGTTTCGCCCGGATAGGTAAACCTAACCTTATCAAATTCCACATGACCCTTAATCTCTCTGTTAATATTACCCTCATCTACCTCCTGGGGTAAATCCAAAATAGAGAAAACACTGGTTGCTGCAGCGATACCATTTTGCAAAACAGCATTAACTTGTGTTAATTGGCGAAGCGGTTTAGTCATCAAAGCAGCTGCAGTTAAGTAAGCCATAAACTCACTGGCTTTTGTTTCCAAGTGTGTCCCTAAATAAAAAGCAATCGCTACCAGTAAAGCCAATTGGATACCAACTAAAAACTGTACCAAAGGAACACTCAAGGCATTCGTGATTGCCAGCTTCATACTTTGCTTACAATTATTTTCGCTAGCATGCTGAAATTGATCAACAAGCTGTGATTCTGCCCCATAGGACTTGATGGTTTGAAAGCCTTGCACAGCTTCTGATGTGATATGACTTACATCACCCATGCTGTGCTGAATTTTTTCACTCAATGCTCGCAAACGTTTGCTCGCGACCACCACCACCCAAGCAATAATTGGCGCTGCAAGAAAAAAGAGCAACGAAAGCTGCCAATTAGAGTAAATCAAATATGAGAGCAACACCAAAACCGTTAAGCCCTCTTGAACCAAGATTTTAAATGCATCTGATGAAGCCCCAGCAACCTGCTCTATGTTATAGGTTACCTTTGAAATAGTTTTTCCGCTGGATTCACGATGAAAAAATGATTGAGGCAAATGCATTAAATGCAAGAACAACGTATGCCGAAGGTCTCTAACCACATGCCTACTCACATGTGATATCCCATATTGACCTAAAAAACTGCCAACACCACGAAAGAAAAAGATGAGTATAATAAAAATAGCTAAATTGGAGCGATTGTTCGAAGAAGAGGATTCGAAGGCCTCGATTAGGAACTTCATCAGTTCAGCCCATGCCCACTGAGTTATGGCATAAAGCATAAAGCCAATTACTGCGATTACAAAAGAGTACCAGTAAGGCAGTGTATATTTTAATAAGCGTTTATATAC
>JAYPYM010000005.1:27159-41304 GCA_038135915.1 Gammaproteobacteria bacterium | reverse complement strand
AAAAGCTGACCAGCAGTATTAATGCTGGTCAGCTTTGTGTCATCAAATAATTCTATGTTTAGACAGGCGTAACGTTGTCAGCCTGAGGACCTTTTTGACCCTGGACAACAGCCATCGTCACTTTCTGCCCTTCGTTCAGTGTCTTACGACCTGTACCATTTATTGCACTGTAGTGCACAAATACATCTTTACCACCATCACGCTCAATGAAGCCAAAGCCTTTCTCTTCATTAAACCACTTTACTGTACCTTCAATTAACTCTTGCTCTGACATAATGCTCTCTTAAATATTTCAAGTTTAACGCAGCTAAACTTTGATAAAATTCAACCACTGTTTAACATTAAAAGGCCTTGAAGCCTACCTTCTTAAGATAACTGACACATCTAAGTTTTCCACCATAACTGCACGCATAAGGCTTAGGCTACTTTTAGGATAAGAGAACTCAAGGCAGGAACAATTTAAAATCAATGTTTTGTCTTTCATTTTCGTATCGTGATGGAATCAATCAACCCAGATGAAAGTTCCGGTGCTATCTTGAAGAGAAAGCATATCCTATATACTGAAAAAAACCTAGGGTTTTAGCGTTAATTTTTACATTTTTCTACATACTAATACACAAAGTTATCCTTATTTTTATTTGTTAAAAACTCAACCCTCTCCACTAGGTGCTTTTGTTGTGATTTGAATATTTGAGAACCCAAGACGACCCAATGCATCCAAAGCTTTAACAACTGCTTGATGCGGTGCATTTTTGTCAGCTGATAAGGCAACTGGGATCTTGTTATTTTGGTCACTTAATTTGACAATAGCTGACATTAAGGTCTGTATTTTCTGATTAACTAGCGCCTTGCCATTTACCGCATACTCTGAAGTTGCACTGACAGTGATCTCTATCACTTCAACCGGATCACCTCCCGACTGCCCTTCAGCCTCCGGCAAATGTAACATCAGGCGTGTTTCTTTAGTGAAAGTAGTCGATACCATGAAGAAAATAAGCAATAGAAACACGATATCAATCAAGGGAGTTAAGTTTATATCAAGCTCTTGCCGCTTGTGACGTAGTATTTTCATTTTTTTGCGCTTGAATCTATTTCTCGATGACCCTGAACCACATCAATGAGCTTAATTGCTTCTTGCTCAATAATGACCGTAATTTCCTCAATACGACGGGTAAAGAAGCGATGAAAAAACAAAGCTGGAATAGCCACGCTTAAACCAGAGGCAGTGGTCACTAAGGCTTCAGAGATACCGCCCGCCAATACGGTTGCATTTCCAGTACCCTGCAACACAATAACACTAAAGACTTCAATCATACCCAGCACTGTACCCAATAATCCCAACAATGGTGCAATAGCGGCCAAGGAACCAAGCGTATTTAAATAGCGTTCCATTTTGTGTACTTCGTGAGATGCTGACTCCTCAATACTTTCTTTCATGATGACGCGACCGTGCTTTGAATTGACCAGTCCCGTGGCAAATATCCGGCCCAAAGCAGAAGAAGTTTTAATTTCCTTCAAACGGCGATTGTCCAGCTGATTATTGTTAATCCAAACCCATACCTTTGATATCATCTTTGGCGGGATAATATTAGAAATCCGTAAAAACCAAAGCCGCTCTACTATAATCGCCAAAGCAGTCATAGAGCAAAACAGTATAGGCCACATAATCCAGCCACCAGATTTCAGCAGTCCGAGTAAAGTGGTTTCCGTCACTGACCTCTCCTAAAAAACTAACGCTTAGTGTTTAATGCAACTATAAATTTCAATTTAGGCAACTGGCGGTCACCTATCCCTAATACCAAGCATAGTCAAAATGTCTTCGAATGAGCAGAGGTTTTTTTGCATCCTTCCAATGAACAGCCCCATCGACCGACGTAGAAATTGTTTCAATATCACGCAATACATATCTTTTGACAATGTTTGGGTCAGGATGGCCATATCTATTTTTGAAGCCTGCTGAAAACACCACAAATTTCGGTTGAATAGCATTGATCCAACCTGTACCAGATGATGTTTTACTACCATGATGCGGCGCTATCAATACATCTGATTTCAAGTCACTCAAGGCCGTTTCCAACAAAACCTGTTCGACCTCAGATTCTATGTCGCCAGGAAATAAATAGCTTCTTTCGTTATCCACCACTTTTAATACGCACGATGCGTTGTTGCCATCCCATCTATCAAATGCTAAACCATTCATTCTAACTTCCAGGGGAGAAATAATCTCAAACGAGACACCATCCCATTCCCAACTTTCACCGCTTGTACATTCCTCATAGATAGGCTGCTTACTGCCACTCAAACCGAACCTTCCGCCCGCGTTAGCCTCTCCATTACTCCATGCCTCAAGCGGCACCACATTTGGCGGCAACATAATGCTATTTACCACCAATTTTTTTAATAGGCTCTTTACACCTCCACTATGATCATTATCCATGTGGCTAACCACCAACCGATCTAGTTGACGGATAGATCTACGTCTCAAGTAAGGCAATAAAACTACTTCACCAGCATCCCAACCCGAAGAATATCTCGCACCCGCATCATACACTAAGGAGTGGGAATGGGTTTCAACCACTATAGCAAGCCCTTGCCCAACATCTAACAGACTGACATAAGCTTGACCCCAATCAGGTCGCTCGACTCGATTTAAAAAAGCAATCGCTAAAAATATGGGAACTAGATAAATCGCTAACCGTAGCTTAGAAACAAACACTAGCACCAGGCTAATACCTGCAGCAATTGTTGACAATCGTCCCCAGTTTCCACCAAACATCAAGACAGAAGTATGATCCGCTGCATACACCAAAAGTTCTAATACGTTTTGTAACACCCAACCTACAGGAAACGCCACAAAACCCACCCAACTACTTAAAGAAAGAATATCTAGCGTAGCATTCAACAGCATCAGCAATAAAGTAATGGGCATGACGATAAACTGCAATAGAGGTATCATCATCAGGTTGGCAAAAAAAGAAACCGGATTCCAGCCTTGATTCGGCAGCAAAAACAAAGATAAGCCCAAGCCGAGCAAACACTGCGCTAACATCAGCCCAGCCAAAAAAGAGTACTGAGGGCGCCGTGCAGAAAATATCAAAGCTAGAAATAAAATAGCCGAAAAAGACAGCCAAAACCCTAGACCCAATGGACTCATAGGTTGAAACAAAAGACTAAGCGTTAAACCCCAAACCAAAAGGGGTAAGAAACTAATCTCGCCTTTTAGATTCAAATACAAGACTGCAATAACGAGCATCAGTAGCGCTCTTAATGTTGGTAAAGAAAAGCCTGCTAGGCTCGCATAAACAAGTGCGAAAAGAATAGACATGAGGCCACCCAACAGTCTGGCTCGATTAATTTGACCACCCAATAACAAGCAGAAATATTGCCCAAAAAAATACCCAATCGCTCCCACCATACCAATATGCAACCCAGATATTGCAAGCAGATGAGATAACCCAAGATCAGAAAATGCTTCCTGAGTTTTCTGATCTAAACCCGTCTTGTCGGCTATCCATAGCGCATTGAGGAATCTTTCTGCGGTTGGAAAATCACCGAATAGCGAACTTAAGGTTTCAGATATTGATAGCCTCGCTTGCCACAGCCCTGTTGGTCCTGCTAAGCGTTGACACACTCCTTCGCCAAAACACTTTAAACGGCCGCTTGCTAGCGCATGAATTTTGTGTTCCATTAGCCAACGGCCGTAATCAAATCCATATAAATTCGCCAGGCCTCTTGGAGGTTTTAATTTCAATTGCAATCTTAATGTTTCACCGGGTTGAATCGGTGGCAAAAAATAAGTCAAGCCACTATGGTGCTCGATCATTTTAGAAGATCGAGTTGCATAAAGACTCACTTTAATTCGTTCTAAATCTGGAAAATCATGACCCTGTTTCTTAAGCCTTGCTAATGGGACACAGGCATCCTGGGCAGCAAAACCACAACTAGGCTTAAACTGAAACGACACCTTCTCTGCGGTTAAGTTGGGAAAAGAAACTACTCGCCCTTCTAACACCATCGTTTCCCCGTGCCAGAGCTGCGGCAACTTTTGCGCAACGGCCTTATCTAACTGCCAAAAGCCGTGCAGTCCACCGATACCAAATCCGATACAAGCCAACCCCAGAATGCGCAAGGTGAGCTGATAAAAAGAAAAGTGCCGAATAACCTTATAAGTACAAGCGGTACAGATCGTACCACCTAATAGAAAAAGATAAAAAAATAAATCCATCAACCATGGGTGCAACCACAACACTGCTATGTGACCAATACAAAACAAGCCACACACCCATAATAAAATACGCAAACCAAACCACCTAAAAGCTCATTGACACTGGTTTAGCACGCACCATATCCAATAAAACCGAACAGCACAAGGCATCAGCAAGCCAATCAGACAGTCGCCTAAGTGACTAATGACACTTTCAAAGACCAGACTTGAAGGGAAGTAAAAACAGGTTTATTTATTTGTTAGGGGTAGAGAAAGGTATAAACCGGAAAGCCAGTCTCTCAGCAAAGTGATGAGCCGACTTTCCAGCATCAAAAAACTTCTATTTCTTTTTGCTTTTCTTTTTCTCACAAAGCCATGGCTTTCTATCGCAGTAGGAACTATTTAAATCAGTTTCAACACCAATAACACTTGTATTTAAAGGTTCTAATCCACTATTTGCTAGAGCTTCTTCACTCTGAGCTTGCGTGAAGGGTATTACAACCAGAAGAGCCATCATCAGGGTTTTTCTAATTTTCATACTTACATCCTCTAAATCAACTTCTACTAAAAAAACAGGCACAAAATAAAATCATATTTTGCATACGCCCCAAAGGTCGCTGATAAGGTTATTACATTACTACAACCCACCAGCAAGGCTTATAATCCAAGAACCGTGCCGAAAATTAAAAAACGTATGCAGAATATAAAAAAATTTTTAACCTCTACAATTCCAAGGCCTTTTTTTACAAACCTTATTTGCTATTTCAGGGACAGTCTCCAAGGTACTCACACCAAAGTGTTGAGTTTTAATACTTAAAAGTACGTCACTAGTGTGCGCCTGACCAAACGGCAATACCATTAACACTAGGATCATCAAAGCTTGTTTAACATTCATTTTACATCTCCCGAAAGTTATCTATCACAAATCATCTATTCATTTATGTTCTAACTACCAACTGCAATTAATTCATTGACAAACGCCTTAACCGCACCAGCATTATCCAAATGAAACATTACATTTTCGTTTAGCTTTTTTGACAATTAAGTGTTTAAAATTAAAAAGTTAAAATCATTCTGTTCCAAAAAAAACAGGGATCTCCTAAAGAGAAAAAAGATGTTTTTTCCGCAACAAAAAGCAATAAAAAGAACCAGAAAAATGATCGCTAAGGATTAGAGCAAAACAAATAGAAGAGACTAAAATGGAGGGAGCTAACAAAGCCAGATCAGGGGCTATGAACTCACCTGTCACTGGCACCGTATTTTTTCAAACACAATAGATGTATCAGTTACCTGCAATTCCATGGTCGTTTTTCACATACTTTGCTTTTCTTTTGAACTTCAGCAACGAAGTCTAAATTGATTGCTTGATCATCTAGCCTGATTAATAAATCGGCACTGTGGGCTTGACCCAGTGATAGGGTAACCAATAAAGCAACTGCAACTCTCATTATAAATTTCACTTCAATAACTCCTATAAATGCACCTAATTTTACCTGACGCAGATAAACGCGCCTTTAATATGTGCATAGTATCTGTGAAACATATTTCAGTCTTATGAACAATAGATTACGCTTTTATGAAATACTCAAATGGAGTTTGATTAAATATCAACCGCACCAGATTAAGGTTGATGTGTATTTTTAATAAAAGAAGGAAGGGGTTAGGGTAGCACGGGAACACTCGTATCTAATCCAAGTGCAGTTTTACATGCCATACTTCTTACCAGGATTTTTCTAACGAGAAGAGAGGTAAGAATGTGCGGGCTTGAGTCCTAAGCAAAAAATATGAGCAGGAATAAAAAAGCCAGATCAGGAACTGTGAAGCTGCCTGCAACTGGCTGAGAATCTTTTCGTACACATGAAGTGTATCAATTATCTACAATTCCATCGTCGCTTTTCACATACTTTCTTTTGAACTTCAGCAGCAAAATCTAAACTAATTGGCTGGTTATCAAGCTTGCTTGATGACTCAGCACTGTATGCTTCACCAAGTGGAAGAAGTATCAATAACCCAACTGCACATTTCATTTTAATTTTCACTGCAACATCTCCTAAAAAGCACCTAAATTTATCAGAGGCCAGCATAACCGCCCATGACCTGTGCATAGTATCCTTGGAGCATGTTTCAGTTTTATGAATATTAGATGACGCTCGCATGAAATAAACACCTAAAAACGGTTAAATTTCAAGCAATTCCAGTTGAGCATTAGATTGGTTAACGAATAAAGCGAGTGAGTATTGGTTGATAAGTCTTCTCAGAGTCCATTCTGAGTATCACTACTTCCTAACTTATTTTTTCTTGCCTTTTTTACCTTTCTTACCGCTTGAGGAGCTCTCACACAACCAAGGCTTTCTATCACAAAAACTGCTGCCTGCGTAAAGTGTATTGTATACGCTTGCTTTTGAAGCCTGAGCCTCATCACTTGCTTGAGCATTGACTTGAGCAGATACTATGGTTAAAAGCGCAGCAATAAAACTAACTTTAGCCAAGTTATTTATTCTTTTTAGTTTATTCATCTTATGTCAACTCCTTACTACAATCATTAGTCTTAACATTTCTAGCCCTTCTAAGGGCCAACACTAATAAGGCGCAACGTTTGGCATATACCCTACTACACACATGGATCAGTTAAATAAACCAGCCAAACATTTTCAACCCTAATTTCAGAAACATCACAGTTTCATTCATGAACAATTACGCATCGAACAAACAGCGCAATTGCACACATATCCCTTATGTCTAACGCCACCAAGCTCACCTATCTGGCAAACAGGGAGTTGAAATGATATCAGATAATATCTTCAGGGACACAACAAGACAATGCATAAAATGAGCCAATTTAAACAAAAGAGTTAAAATAGCTAAACTATTTGTGTTAACTTGATTAATATATGCAAAAGTGTGGTGTAATATCCAAAATCATAGCAATATAGCAGACTGTTTCTACTAATTTGTGCTTAACTTGAAAAGTAAGCCGCTTCTTTCCCATGTAGTAAAAATAGCGACAATGGCAAAAAAATATATCAAGAATTTATTGGCCAGGTTTAACAGCCCGAACCGCCACCCATACTTCGCATTTCTAAGCCAATGGTTGAAAAACGAAAATCTGTGGCATATCAACAAGCATTCCGTTTCTGGCGCGCTTTTTATTGGACTGTTTTGCGCTATGATTCCATTTCCAATTCAAATGCCACTGGCTGCCGTTCTAGCCATTGCTTTTAAGACCAACTTTGCCATTTCTGTCCTCAGCACCTGGATCAGCAACCCTATCACTTTCGTGCCCCTATACTCGGCAACTTATGTGTTTGGACTTTGGCTGCTAAACCTGCCAATGCCAGCAGTAGAGCCAGATTTAGAAGCTTTATTAGACAATCTCGCTTTGGTCTGGAAGCCATTGCTTGTGGGTAGCTTAGCATCGGGAATCATTCTGGGCAGTCTGGGCTATATCGCCGTGCGAATCTATTGGCGGGCACTCGTACTGAGGGGCTGGCGTCTCCGAAAAGAGCGCAGACGGATGACTAAGGCACAACTGAATCTCACCAGCAGGCCTGTTGACTAAGAAACTCAAACTAAGCCCCCGATTTCTTAAGGCTCATTAAGTACTCATACCAATGCCGCTTGCCATGCCCAGTGAGTTTTGCCAATGCCTGCGCAATATGCTTATCTGGAAGGTAGTCACTCATCAATTCAATAAAAGAATCTACAGACACTGAACTAATAGATTCAGGTAATACTGAAGACAACTGACGCAGCCCCTCCACCAAGACAACAAACTCTCCTTTTTGAGCATCTTGCGAAGAACTGATCTGGTGATGCACTTCAGAAAATGTACCACGATAGAACGACTCAAACTGCTTTGTCAGCTCTCTACATACGACAATTCGGCGAGCTTCACCAAGCACTGATTTCAAATCTACTAAAGATTCTAGGATACGATGCTTGGCTTCATAAAACACCAATGTACCTGGCTCTTCTTTTATGGCACGAATAACAGCAAGCCTAGCGGCTGATTTATTCGGCAGAAACCCTTTGAATAAAAAACGATCTGTTGGTAGCCCAGCAGCGCTTAAAGCTGCGATCGCAGCACAAGGCCCAGGTACCGGAACCACAGTGTAACCCCTCTCTGCCAGCTTATTCACCACAAGGTACCCAGGGTCACTGATTAAGGGAGTCCCTGCATCTGAGATCAGCGCAATATTCAAACCTCGATCCAATTGATCAATCATGCGCACCAAAGTTTTTTCTTCATTATGTTCATGCAACGATTTAACACTTGTTTTAATCTGATACTGATTGAAAAGGCTTTGACTAAAACGCGTGTCCTCAGCATAAATGACATCCACCTCAGATAATACATCGATTGCTCTGAGTGTTATGTCACGCAAATTACCAATAGGGGTTGCTATTACAAAACAATTAGACGCGCCTAACTGAGGCGATTCAGAGCTAGCATTCAATTTGAAACTCCAGACGATTGACTATTAAAAAATCAATTGTCCTAAAAAAATAATGCTGATTCAACAAAATCCCTCTATCATACATAGCCATTCTGGAGTTACTTTACAAAACATAACCACAAACGAATTGGAATCATTGTATGCAACCTGCGCTTCGATCTGGCCCAACCAAACGATTTATACACTGGCTGTTAGTCATTGCAAGCGTGACCCCATTGTTCAAAAGCACACTGCTTCATGCAAACACCTTATGGCTGTTACCAGGGGACTTACACTTAAGATCAGAAATCCAGAGTTTAGAAGCCGTGAATATTATTTCTCAACCTATTAACACCTGGCCATTACCGTTAGCAGTAACCCCCAAACTCAAAGAACATTGTTCACAGGTGGAGAAAGCCTTGCCCATTTCAGGCCCAAGCAGCCCCAAGCTTTGCGCAATCATCAAATCGAGACTAAAGCCTTCTAACCAATGGCAGCTGAGCGCAACTGCCAGAACCGACAACCCGCTGCTAACTGACTTTGGTTATATACCCCGCACCGAAACACAGTTGTCGCTCTCAAATTTCATAGCATCAAACCTGGGAGAAATGAACCTCTCTATCCAATTCCTGGAAGATCCGCTGGATGAGCACCCAACACGGCTGGATGGTAGTTTCATACAGGCAAGCTTAAAAAACTGGCGACTAGGTGTCGGCTTGATAGATCGCTGGTGGGGGCCAGGATGGCGAAACGGGATGATCTTGTCCACTAATGCCCGCCCAGTACCTACCATTTACCTAACAGGTGCAAACGAGAAAAGCTCCAAATATTGGTTTCTAAATTGGCTAGGGCCCTGGCAATTTACCCAATTCCTGGGACGACTTGAATCTGATCGCACTATCGACAGCCCGTTACTTTGGGGGCTGCGCTTTAATTTTAAACCCACTGAACACTTGGAGTTAGGGCTAAGCCGAACCGCCATTTGGGGCGGGGAAGGCAGGCCAGATAACTTTAGTACTTTTGTAGACCTCTTTTTAGGTAAAGACAATTATTCAGCCAATGATCCAAACAAAGCAAATGAGCCAGGCAACCAATTAGGTGGGATTGACTTTCAATATAGTAGAAAGGTGTTCGATCAAACCCTTAGCTTTTATGGTGAGGTCATTGGCGAAGACGAAGCTGGTGGCTTACCCTCTAGACCAGTTGGGCTGTTCGGTGTCCACTGGTCCTGGCTTAAAGCCGATTATAAACTCAATACCTTGGTCGAATACTCAGACTCAGCGTTAGATTTCTGGAAGGACGCTATCTTTAACTCTGCCTATAATCATGGTATTTATCAAAGTGGCTATCGATATTACCAGCGTGCTTTAGGTGCTTCAGCGGATAATGACAGCAGACAACACAATTTAGGTATCTGGATTAACTTTAGTGAAACACGGCAAGCAGGGCTTTGGTTCTCTCATCTAACGCTCAATCGAGACGGTATATTTAGCAATAACCCTGTGTCAGTGACTAACATCAGCTTAAATCAGTATGAGCTCTGGCAAAATATTAATTGGCAAAATATTGATTGGACACTGAGGCTTGGCTATCTAACCGAGCTGCCTGAAAATAGATTAAAAGTGGGCAAGAAAAGTTATTTTTCCATCGGCATGAAATACCTCTTACCCTAAGTAAATTTAGCCGCGCCACAACTTTCAATAGCTCAAGGACGCCACCTATGAGTGACTGGATAGCGGCGATCTCGACCAAAAGCTCGCGATGTTACCCGAACACCTAGGGGTGCCTGCCGGCGCTTATATTCATTAGCCTCAACCCGACGTACGATATCCAAGACAAGGGCTTTATCAAAACCTGCTTCGACAATCTGTTCCACGCTCTCATCTTGCTCAACATAGCGCATCAATACTTCGTCCAATACTTCATAATCAGGCAATGAGTCTTGATCCGTTTGATCTGGCCGAAGCTCAGCAGAAGGCGGTCTATCAATCACGCGTTGCGGGATGACCTCACGACCATTTTGCTGATTAATATACCTAGCTAACCGATAAACCAAAGTTTTTGGTACATCCTTAAGTACATCAAAACCGCCTGCCATATCTCCATATAATGTGGAATACCCAACCGCTATTTCGCTCTTGTTACCAGTAGTCAATACAATGGATCTATATTTATTAGACATAGCCATCAGTAAAACACCCCGACAACGGGCCTGCAGGTTTTCCTCTGTGGTATCCGCTGGTAGCCCCTGAAACTCTTCAGATAAGGTCGACATAAAAGCTCGATAGATATCATGGATAGGCTTGACTGAAAACCTGATTCCCAACACTTGCGCTTGGTGTTGCGCATCTTCAATACTCATATCTGCAGTATATTTGAAGGGCATCATCACCGCACTCACTGCATCGACACCCAGCGCATCAACCGCCACACACAGGGTAACTGCTGAGTCTATACCACCTGAAAGGCCAAGTATCGCGCCTGAAAAGCCATTTTTATTCACATAATCCCTTAAACCCACTACCAACGCCTGATACACTTGGCTCTCTTCAGGTAAAGCTTTGGAATATAATCTTGAGATATCTTCCGCAGATTCACCACTGGCAATATCTGTAGGTAAACAAACCGAATTAGCCCTGTAGGGCAACCTCAAATCTAAAGGTTGGAAATGAATAAACTGAGCATCAGTAAAATCTTCTGACAAATTTAAAATACCGATGCCAGCTTGAAAAGCAGGTAAGGTGACCAGCGTCTCACCCTGTTTGTTTAAAAACATGGAGCGCCCATCAAACACCAGCTCGTCTTGTCCGCCTACCATATTAACATAGACGATTGGCATATCTGCTTCCAAAGCCCTCGCGCGGAATGCATCTAAACGCCGAGCATATTTATTAGGATGAAATGGTGAAGCGTTTAGGGACAGCAACAACTCTGCACCTTTTGCTTTTGCGCCAGCTATCACCTGCGGCTCCCAAAGGTCCTCACAAATTGCAAGCCCTACTCGTCGCCCTGCCAGTTCAAAAATACCGGCTTCACTTCCAGGCTTGAAATACCGCTGTTCATCGAACACAAGATAGTTGGGTAACGTCCATTTGTGATACTCTGTAAGGATCTCACCTTGGTGTAACACCAACACAGTGTTAAACAAATCAGGGCCAGTGAGCCTAACGTTTGTCAGGCCTGGTTCAACCAAAGTTGGACAACCGATTAACACCCACTCGCTATCCACCATCTTAGCAAACTCTAATACTGCTGCCTCAGCACTACGAATAAATTCAAGCCTAAACAGCAAATCCTCAGGTGGGTATCCAGTCAGACACAACTCAGGGAAAATAAGCAAGTTAACCCCTTCAGCTTTAGCCGATGCTAAAGCCAGTTTCATTTGACTGAGATTGCCGCTAACATCACCAACAACAGGGTTCATCTGAACCCATGCCATTTTCAAATAACGATTAACCATTGCCCACCTACTAGATATCAAAGGGATACTTAATACCGCTGCGCCATAATGACACTCAGTATGGAATAGCGGATTATGGTCAATTTGGTTCAATTCAACAACAAGAAATGGGCAAAGTAAGATGGTGCTGAGCTATTAATTCGCCCTAGCGAACTAAACAAAATTGGCTAGGAAGTATGCTAAGAGAAAAGTTAAAGAAAATTATTAAAGAGATAAGGAAACACAACTACCTCTACCACCTATCCATTCTTGCTCGCTTGCGTCAAAGCCTTGGATGCAAAACCCACGAAGTGATTTTAATCTGGCAGAGCTATCAAAGTTACGCTTTTTAAAGTTTTCATAACGCCACTGGTCAGACTGCACTTCTACCTCACCCTGCCTCGATATGCTCAAATAGCGCCCACTACTAAAGTGTTTAAAAACATAATAACCATTAAAACTGTCGCTCTCTTCCTTGACCCATACTTTTCCTGAGTCTTTATCAGTTGCCCTTACTTTTGCACCATCATAGTACATGCATGTGTTCTCATCGATGCAGAGTGCGACACGTTCTTCTGATACACACAACCAGGGCTTCCTATCACAAAAAGAAGAATCGGCTATTACAATTGAGGAAACTAAATAAAGGCAGAGGCCTAAGAAGGCTTTAAGTAGGCTAGAAAGCTGCTGCTTGTGCTGTATAGAAGGGCAATTCATGGAAAAACTCCGGCAAAATGCAATATATTATTAGACTAAAAAACTATCGGTAATACTTGCACGTGTGAGTTAAACAAGTATGACAGTATCTCAAATTCAATTAGTCCAACAGCAATTTTCATTCCAAAAGATTTTTTTGGAAGGGCTAGAAGTATCGGGATAAGAAACTAAGAATTTAAGAAATAGCGTTAGGAACAGCTAGAGATGCGCCCTGCTTTAAGCCTTACTTTGCACTCACGCTCTGCGTTATTGCACTTAACACCCATAGCAGGCGTCATATCAGAATCACTTTTTGACTTACAATCCCACAACATTTCCTGCAACTCATAGTTTGAAAGATCAGGATAAGGTCCACCGCAGGCGCTAATGACGAAAGCAGATGAGATGAGGTAGACAGCCTTTTTAATATCACTTCTTAGTGTACCGCCTTTGCCAAACAAACGATTTAACATCTCCGCTCCAAATTTATATACTTTTTTAACCATCAGCAAAAAAAGTATAGCCACTAACTGCAAGAGATGACCATGAAAATAGCGCTTTTATTAACCGGAGATGAATTAATTTCAGGAGATATCTTGGATACAAACTCCAGCATGATATCAAAGAAGCTCTTTGCAATCGGCGCAAGGATAAACATGATAGTAACAATAGGAGATCATTTACAGCAAATTTCAGACACCATCAAATACCTTTGTAACCTAAATGATATAGTTATCATCAATGGCGGATTAGGCCCAACCCAGGATGACGTCACTGCGGAAGCAGTCAGCACAACGATAACACCTCAAGAGAGAACAGGAGCACCCTCCTCTGAACTGATACGCCACCCTGAAGCAGTAAAACACCTTGAGGCTTGGTGTAAGGCAAGGTGCATCGAGCTGGGAGAACAGCAATTAAAACAGGCCTGGCTTCCCAAAGGTGCAGCCATATTTAATAACCCAGTGGGTAGCGCAGTAGGTTTTTTTAACACATATCAAAATAGTTTAATCATCGCCACACCTGGGGTGCCCGTAGAATTAGAAAAAATGTTTGAAATGGAAATCGTGCCATTCCTCAAGAAACGATTCAATATAGTGCGAGTGAGTAACACAGAAAAGCTAGACTTTTTTGGTTTAGGTGAGTCGGCGATTCAAGCCTATATTAATGAGCATAAAGAAAAGATTTCACCAGAGGTAAACATTGGCTTTCGGACACATTTTCCTATGGTGGAGCTCAAACTCACCACAACTTTAGACCAAGTTGATGCATTAAACGATTTTAAAGATAACATCCTTCAAAAATTTGGCGATTATTTCATATCAGATCAACTGAGTTCCTTGCCAGCAACACTTATTCGACTACTTCAGCCG
>JAYPYM010000005.1:18917-27149 GCA_038135915.1 Gammaproteobacteria bacterium | reverse complement strand
CTAAATAAAACCCTTTGCACTGCAGAATCATGCACGGGTGGCTTAGTGTCACAACTCATTTGCAGTGAGCCAGGCGCCTCAAGTATTTTTCCAGGCAGCCTGGTCTCTTATTCGAACGATATTAAACACCGCCTATTACAAGTCAAAGAGAGTACATTAACGAATCACGGGGCGGTCAGCAGTGTAGCTGCAAGAGAAATGGCACTTGGTGCACTGAAAAATTTTTCCACCGACTATTGCCTCGCGCTTAGTGGCATCGCAGGCCCAACGGGAGGTAGTAAGGAGAAGCCGGTGGGGACCCTATTCATCGCCTGGGGCACTATCAATCAAATCAAGGTAAAGGAATTTCACTTGACTTATAGCCGAACAGAATTCCAGACAATGGCTGCCTTCATTGCAATGGACTTATTACGTCGAGACATCCAAGGTATTAAGACGACGCCTTTGTACTTCCAGCGTTTCAAGCCAAAGGATTAACTGGGCCCAGTTACCATCGCCTTTTAGCAAAACAATATCTTAACGATACTTTTATTTGCTTTCTTCCACCTGGGCTTCACTAGCAGCCTCTTCGATGATGTTTTTTAACTCACCTTGCTGGGCCATTTGCATCATGATATCGCTGCCACCAACCAGCTCTCCTTTTACCCAAAGCTGAGGGAAAGTTGGCCAATTGGCATACTTTGGCAACTCAGCACGAATTTCAGGCTGCTCCAGTATATTTACATATGCAAATGGTTTCTCATAGGAGGTCAAAATCTCAACAGCTCGTGCTGAAAACCCACATTGTGGAAATTGAGGGGTGCCCTTCATATAAAGTATGACGGCATTTTCACTGATTTGTTGCTTAATTAAATCTTGAGTTTCCATAAATTCGTTTGCACCTTTTCTTTTGGTTCATCGTCACTTGTTTTGGTTCATATTAATAGCAGGTAAAGATAATCTTTATTTGCTCACCATTGTACACCCAAGATCAAGCTTATCAAGCTCAGCCGGCTTAAGGCAATTTGCCCCGACCGAGGGCTAGATACACGAGAAGACAGGTTGCATGGACTATTGAATAAAGCTATTATCCAAAAGCAAAGGCAGCCAACGCTGCCTTTTTAGCTTTAAAAATACAAAAATCGTTAGTGGTTAGTAACCTCACAGCTTTAACTAAGAGATTCCAAAGCTACTAGGTATTACTCATTTTAAACTCTAAATTAACAGGTTCAAAAAATGGAAAGCAGCAGCTTAATGCCGACATACCAAAGAATGCCTATCATGTTTGAAAAAGGCAAGGGACTCTACCTGTATGATACTAACGGCAATCGTTACACAGATTGTGTCAGCGGCATTAGCGTTACCAATCTAGGCCATAACCACCCAGAAATCACCAGGGCAATATGTGAACAAGCTGAACAGCTGATTCACACCTCTAATCTGTTTATAGTCCCACAGCAACAAGCCTTAGCAGCTAGGCTGGTGGAACTCACTTCAATGACCAATGCATTCATATGCAATTCTGGCGCAGAAGCAAATGAAGCTGCGATTAAACTAGCTCGCCTTTATGGCCATAGTAAAAAAATAGATAGTCCTCGAATTATCGTGATGGAAAATGCATTTCATGGTCGTACGCTTGCAACACTGTCAGCTAGTGGATCAAGAAAAGTACAAGCCGGTTTTGAGCCTCTGGTCAAAGGCTTCGTACGCGTACCCTTTAACGACATCAACGCCATAAAGCAAGTAGCTGCTAGTGATTCAGACGTAGTTGCGGTTTTGGTAGAGCCCATCCAAGGCGAAGGAGGCGTAAGAACTGCTCACCCAGATTACTTAACTCAGCTAAGAGAAATTTGCGACCAGCAAGATTGGCTTTTAATGCTAGACGAAATTCAAACAGGTAACGGTCGAACTGGCCGTTATTTCTCTTTTCAACACACCGCAATCACACCGGACGTACTGACCACTGCGAAAGCACTCGGCAATGGTGTGCCTATTGGCGCTTGCCTAGCACACAAGGCAGCTGCAAATTTATTCCAACCAGGCAATCATGGCACCACTTTCGGAGGAAACCCCTTAGCCTGCCACACTGCACTCAAAGTCATCGACGTATTGCACCAAGGCGACTATATCAACAACGCTCAAAGAATCGGGCGATTAATGCTAGATGGCTTTAGAAATCAGCTGAGTGGTACTGACTACATTGAAGACATCCGAGGCCAAGGTCTCATGATAGGCATCGAGCTGACACAAGCCTGCAAAGAACTTACTGCTTTAGCCAAAGAAAAAGGCATTATCATTAATGTGACAGCCGAAAAAGTGATTAGACTATTACCCCCCCTCATTATCACCGAAGCACAGGCGCTAGAGATTGTTGAACAACTCTCTAAACTCATTAAAGTTTACATGGGCGATGACAGAAAAGCACCGCGGACATAAACAGGCCAGTTCTATGAGCATCAGACATTTTATTACTCTCTTAGATTACAGTAAGGAAGAGTTGAAACAACTGATTGTCAGGGCGACTGCACTAAAAGCTGAACTGCGTGGTGGCAAGCGCGCCGATATTTTTAAAAATAAAGTACTGGGGATGATTTTCGAAAAGTCATCCACACGAACGCGAGTTTCATTTGAATCGGCTATGAGTCAATGTGGTGGCAGCGCTATTTTTCTCTCTCCTCGTGATACACAACTTGGCCGAGGTGAGCCTATAGAAGATACTGCACGAGTACTCTCTTCTATGGTAGATGCACTTATCGTACGAACTTACCAGCATGAGAAAATCCAAACCTTTGCAAAGTACGCGACAGTACCTGTGATCAATGCGCTCACAGACGATTTTCACCCTTGCCAACTACTGGCTGACATGCAAACCTATTTCGAGATCAGAGGTGACATCCAAGGTAAAAAAGTGGTTTGGATCGGTGACGGTAACAACATGTGCCAATCCTACATGAATGCAGCTCACCAATTCGACTTTGAACTGATTATCTCATGCCCCTCAGAATTCAAGCCCTCTGAAAAGCTCCTGCAAAAATATTCAGATCACATATCTATCGAAAACGACCCTGCAATTGGCATAAAAAGCGCAGACCTAGTCGTAACAGATGTCTGGGCAAGCATGGGACAAGAAGAAGAGCAGAAAAAGCGTGAGGAAAGTTTTGCCAACTACCAAGTTACACCCAAACTAATGGACCTAGCCGATAAAGATGTCCTCTTTATGCACTGCCTACCTGCGCACCGAGGGGAAGAGGTTTCCGAAGACATGCTGACTGATCCTCGCAGCGTCGTATGGGCTGAAGCCGAAAACAGGCTGCACGCACAAAAAGCGCTACTCGAAGACCTGCTCAGCGAGTCGAACCTACACCAGTAAGATGTCTGACACTCACCCCATTATTCGCGTATCGCAACTGGCTTGTGAAATTGAGTTTCAACCGATTTTACATGAGGTCAGCTTTAGCCTGAACCATGGTCAGATTGGTGGTTTGCTTGGCCCAAGCGGATGCGGCAAGACAACCACACTACGCTGTATTGCAGGATTTGAAGCAGTCAGCAATGGAACCATTGAAATCAGCAAAGAAATTGTGGCCAGCCCAAAGAAGCACCTGATCACTGAAAAACGTGACATCGGCATGATTTTTCAAGACTACGCGCTATTCCCTCACTTAAGTGTTGAACAAAACATTGGATTTGGACTCGAACACTGCAACCAATCTGAAAAAAGCAAGCGAATCAATTATTATCTTGATCTGGTAGGGTTAGAAAAGCTGCGGCATAAATACCCAGATGAATTATCCGGAGGCCAACAACAAAGAGTAGCACTGGCCAGAGCCATTGCACCTCACCCAAAACTCCTCCTGATGGACGAACCCTTCTCAAGTTTGGATATCGACTTACGCAGAAAGCTTGACCTCAAGGTTAGAGATATATTAAAGCAAGAGAACATCAGCGCCATTTTAGTCACCCACGACCAAGACGAAGCCTTCTCAATGTGTGACAAAGTTGGTGTACTCGCTGAGGGTAAAATGATTCAATGGGACACACCCTACAGCTTATATCATGAGCCGAACAACAGATTTATCGCTAACTTTATTGGTAAAGGTCATTTCCTCAGAGGGGCAGTAATCAACCATGAAGAAATGAACACTGAGCTAGGCATCATCAAGGGCAACCGTGCTTATAACTTTCCTAAAGGCAGTCCGGTAGATATCTTGATTCGACCAGACGACATCATCCCTGATGCTAACAGCCCAATGAAAGCCAAAATCACTAAGAAATCTTTTCAAGGCGCACATACACATTACGAATTGACGCTTAACACGGGCAGCAAATTCGAAGCAATCTTTCGAAGTCACCAAGACTATCAAATCAATGAGTGGGTAGGCATTCGCTTAGAGGCCGACCACTTAGTAGCCTTTAAAGCCTAATTCCAAGTCGAAAACATTTAACCTATTATCAGTTACTCAGCCCCGACTACTGAACTACCAATCACCTGATCAACTGCTTTAACTCATACTTTAAATACCAACAAAAACTGATGACATAAGAGTTTTTGCAAAGAAACTGTCATTAAATCTTTGTAAGGTTTAATTCAACATGCATTACAGCTCAAGCACTGTAATTGATTTATAAAAAAATGAAAGCTTAAGCTGAGCAAATGGAAAAAACTTAATGATTACAAAACCGCTATTTCATGATGCATATGCCAACATCAGGTTCAAAGCCAGAATCAGGAGCGTCTTTCGGCACAGTATTAGTGCATTATTTATCATATTCGCTTCGCTCACAGTTGGCTGTGGCGGTGGCAGTAGTGGCGGTGAAGATGATCCAGCTTTTTGCGATAGAAAACCTTGGTCTTGTGAAGCACAAACCTAAGCTTAGTTTCTATAAACTTGATAAGATCGAAATATAGACAGTATCAAACAGGTGTTGTATCTTAGCGAAACGGCCATGAGCCTACTGACATTTAATTAATAAGGAAATTAATAATAGCTTGAAATAAAACGAAACCTACTTAAATATTTTTGGTGTTAATTATGAAGTATACTACCGCCCTAAAACCATTCGTTGCTGTTGCAGCATTATTCTCAGGTTCAAGTACCAACACAAAGGCTTCTGGTCTCAGCGCATCCAAACAGAAAGCTAACCACAGCCCTGTACCTGTTTCAGTAAGGGCGCAAAGTCTGCCTCAATTACAAGACCCAAAGCAACAAGCTGCCAACACAACCGATACGAGCAGGCTGCTACAGGAGGTTTGTACACCACTCTCACCAAATCCATTGGCAACTATTGACCAAGAATATGATAGTGGTGATGGGAACGTTCAAGCATCACAAGCTAGAGAAGTGCTTGGTAACCGAATTCCATCAAGCACCACATTATTTAACACCAAGACGGGTACCTTAGTTGTAGGTAGACGCGTCACAGATGCCATATACAGAAATTGTGATCTTCGAAATAATGACCTAACACTGACTGCAGATTCAATTTTAGAAAATCTTGATTTAACCAGTAGCATTTTTTGCAATAGCAATATACTGATTTCATTGGGGGCAAAGTTTGAAGGAAACCTAGCTCAACAACTTTTCAATATCGCTGAAAATGCTTGTGCAGGCGCAAACCTTCAAACCGGCGCTTTTCTTCATGAAGAGGTACGACAAGATGGAGATGATGTGATACCCGTCATAAAAGATCAAAGAGGAAATGACATTTCATTACTTCAGAGCTATGTAACTTTTCAGGTAACCGATAACAACGGAGAACCAAAATACCTCACAATATCCTTAGGTGAATCATGTTCCAGCCAAGAGATGAGCCCAACTGCTTCACCTACACCACGATTAACTACCAATGACCCCACTTTGTCGCCATCGACCGCAACACCCACAGGGGCACCTAGCTCGTCACCTTCAGGTGCTCCCAACCCAGCGCCGACTAGCGTACCCACCTTCAACCCAACCAATCGAGAAACAACGCTTAGCCCTTCACATAGCCCAACAGGCACACCTATCTCTTTGCCTTCAGGCACACCTACTTCAGCACCGACTTACGTGCCCAGTGTCAACCCAACGAATAAAGTAACGACACTTGTGCCTTCGCACAGCCCGACAGGAGCGCCTACCTTCCTTCCTTCGTTTTCACCAGATGGCAGCCCCACTGTGATACCTTCGTTTAAACCCAGTGGAGAACCGAATTTCAACCCCAGCAACCCACCGGCTGGTGTCATTACTTTCAGCCCAAGTGGTCAACCTAGTATCTTGCCTTCGATCACCACGAGCACAAGTCCTAGCACACCCATAGAAGATACCAATGCCCCAACTCAACCCCCGAAAGAAGACAAATCGGACGGCCTGTCTCCCGGTGCAATAGCAGGTATTGCAGGGGGAAGCATCGTTGCCGCTGCTGGATTAGGGGTTCTTATTTGCTGGTTACACGCCTTTTTAACAAGAGAACCTGCTACAGAGGGACCGACGGCGGAAGGCGTTGATGGTGCAGATGGTGAAGATGGCGCAGATGGTTTAGCGACCCCAGATGTAGAAGCAGGTGCCGCAGCAGCGGCAGACAATGCCCAAACAGCACAGATTAATAGAATACTTAACGAACTTAGAAACGCTAGTGATGGGGTAAACTTCCAAATGGGTCCCCAGCAAGAGAGAGGGCTTCGCAGTGACCTCATGCAAGGTGACTATATAGAAGCACTGGCATATATCGAAGATTTGATCCTAAAACCAAGGAATACACCACTTGCGGTGGTAACGGTTATGCGAGAGATTCGTGAAATGCAAGGTTAACAATAGACAGTATCAAATAAATATTTTACATTGCCTCAACAATAGAAGACTGATTAAAATTTAATTGATCAGTCAATTAATATGGCTTGAAGTAAAACGAAATCTACAAACGATTGTTGGTGTTAATCATGAAGTATACTACCATCCTAAAACCATTCGTCGCAGCGGCAGCATTACTCCCAGGTTCAAAGACCAGCGCCAAGGCTACCGGGCTAAGAGGCCCCAACGATAAAGGTAATCATAGCAACCCTGCACCAGCGGGTTTTACAAAAAGTTTTTTTCAATTACCAAACGCAAGAAGACTGCAGGCTTGTACGCCACTCTCTCCCAATCCGCTAGAAAGCATTGACGAAGCATATGACAGTGGTCTTGGAAATGTTCAAGAATCAGAAGCAAGAGAAGTCATCGGTGATGAGATTCCATCAAACACCATATTATTCAACACCAAAACAGGTACCTTGGCAGTAGGTGATCGTGTAACAGGTGCTGTATATAGAAATTGTGACCTTAGAAATAATGACGTAACACTGACTGCAGATTCTTTTTTAGAAAATCTTGATTTAACGGATAGTATTTTCTGCAATACAAATATACTCATTTCGCGGGGCGCAAAGTTTGAAGGAAACCTAGCACAACAACTATTTAATATCGCAGAGGCTGCTTGTGAAGGCGCAAATATTCAAACAGGCGCCTTTCTTCATGACGAAGTACAACAAAATGGTGAGCCAATCATCATAGATCAAGACGGAGATAACATTGTATTGAGGCAGAGTTACAGGACATACCAGGTTAGCGACAACAACGGAGAAACCAAATACCTGACTGTCACACTTGGTGAATTATGCTCTAACCAAGAAGAGACGAGCCCAACCGCAGCTCCCACACCACGATTAACTACCAATACACCTACTACCAATCGACCTACATTTTTTCCGTCAACCGCAACGCCGACAGGTGCACCCCACTTACCACCTTCAAACGCTCCAAGTCCAGCACCAACCTACGTACCTAGCGTCAACCCCTCTACCAAAGCAACGACGCTGGTGCCTTCGCACAGCCCGACGGGAGCCCCCACCTATCTTCCGTCTTATTCGCCGCAGGGAACACCCACTGTTGTACCTACGTTTAAGCCCAGTGGCGAACCGAACTTTAACCCCAGTAATCCACCAGCTGGTGTCATTACTTTTAACCCCAGTGGTCAACCCAGTGTCTTGCCTTCGTTAACCACGAGCGCGAATCCGACATCACTACAAGACACTAGTGACCCGACTCAAGCCCCAACAAAAGACGCAACACCATTTGGAAACGATTTGGAAGCTGTGGAAAGTTTCTGTCAAGACATTGGCGATGGTGTCTTTATTCCTGAAGTAATTACAGGCAGATTCCCTTGTTCAGATACCAAATTCGGCACTGAAAGCTGCTCTATCGTGGCTAGTGAAGATGATATAGACCCTGAGTCTAAGAT
>JAYPYM010000005.1:4199-18907 GCA_038135915.1 Gammaproteobacteria bacterium | reverse complement strand
ATACTACACGACCATAGGCGACGCTCAAATTCTTAATGTGACAGCACCCTGCAGCGATATCAACGCGGAAAACAATACACTGATAGCCCCCTTTCAAAATCTGGGCAATCAAATCGTATCAGCCGGTTTTCTAGCGGCAGAAGGCGCAAGGATACAAGGGAATGCAGCACAGGCACTCGTTGATATCGCAGCAGAAAAATGTATTGGAACACGCAGAACTTTATTTGTATTTCACACTGATGAATCCGGTCCCGCTTTCTACATAGGCGATGACGGAAGTAAGGTTTTCTACGTTCCTGAAGAAAATTTAATTGGAGAAGTGACAGGAGTAAACAGCCAAGGTGTAGAAGAAAGGCAATATATCTCTCATGTGGATGCAGACTGTATTGGTGAACAACCTACGGACACCATTTCACCCGGCCTAATCGCAGGGGCAAGCGCCATTAGTACTGCTGCAATAGGGCTTGCTATTCTAGGCTTATATATCATGTTAGCAAGAGAAACTACAGCAGAAAGAAATGAACACCTAGAGGATTCAAGGGAAGGTGTTGAAGGTGCAGATGAACCAGAGTATAAAAGCAAATCAGAAGACTTAAATAACTTCTTAGATACCTTAGATTTTAAAACCAACTTAGATTTTATTTCAACGGATGGTTTTATTAAACCGCTAGAAGAACTGATCAAAACAGTAGATTTTGAAAGCCAACACTTCACATATGATAAAACGAAAGCTGCGAGAATAATCAAAGCGCATGGCTTAAATGAAGCCATCAATGATAGGCGGTTTGGTTTATTTTTAGCTTCAGTCGCCTTCCCATTATTCGGTGCTTCAGCTGGCCTGCTTCTAGCCACTTCACCCGCCACTCGAGCAGCTGCATTTCTGGCACCCACAATTGCGCCGGTTGCTGCCGGCATTGTTTACACTTCTAAATTTGGAGAAAAGTTTCGAGAAGCGAACCAGGATATTGCTGCTTTCCCTAAACCCAGTAGAAAAGATGAGCACTCTCCACAAACTGCGGCTCAAAAAGCTTTAGGCGAACTAGACCCCTACTGTAGACTTAAAATGGGAAAAATAGATGAAGCAGAAGCGACTCGTCATAGCCTACCAGTCAGTCTATCCACCTCTGATATGAGGCGAGACTCACAACACCTTGGCAACGCTTTTCAATATTACAAGCTAGTCAGAAGCAGTCTGGCAAAAGGTGATATTTCTGTCAAACAAGATAAAAATGGTCACTTCACATCCACCTGGCATACAGAATACATTAAACCTTTTATACAGCAAGAGAGCTTGAACCCCACTAAAATAGTCTATCCAACAGTAGTCACTGGCACACAACTTAAAACCTTGGACCCAGTAGATAGGCCCATCGTTTTAGAAGATACGGCTAAAAAATCTGGTGAGCAACCAACAACAACCGACACCCCAACACCTCCTGTTACCCGCGAACCGATTACCGCGTCTCTAAAGCACCACTCTTGGATAACGCAGCTGTTTCGCCTAGAGGGTGTACCACCATACAGGGGCATTCAAATGGATCACGACAACACGCTTCGTTTCAAGGAAGATATAGATATTGGCGTTGAACATAGTGACGCCATACCCAGGGGTACCAGTGCTTTTTTAGCAGTGCGAGAAAAGCACCAGGATTTTCCGGTTTCAGATACTGCGAGGATAGACTCATTAAAAAAAGCAGCAGTGTTTGATAGAATTCACTTCCAACTTCAATTATTGAATTATATCGAAGCCACTAGATTTAGCGAAGGCGCAGAAGAAACGAAAGCGGAGGAAAACCCACTTTTTGAAGCAGCCTATCAATTTATCGATATCGAAAGTCTGACGGAACTCAGAAAAATAAGAAAGAGAGTACTCGACTGTAGAGAACAGTTATTATTAGCTTGGGATCTTAGACCACCTGAAAAACCAGCAAGAAAGCCATTTACATTGGACACTGCTAGAAATAATTTCAGTTTAAAACAAGCGGAACGACACACCCCATCTAACATATTTGGCAGATTCAGGTCTGCAGTTACTAACAGAGAGTTAACAACCCCATTACTCTCATCGGTTCACGACGACGCCGATAAAGATGACACAGATGGTTTAGCTGATATTCCTGAAGAAGAGCAGGTAGAACTAGGAAGAGCTGGCGATACCGCAGCAAACCCAATCGATCGAATGCTTAACGCGCTTAAGAACGCCAGTGATGGTGTAAACTTCCAAATGGATTCGAACCAAGAACGCGAACTTCGAAACCATCTCATAAAAGGCAATTACGTCGAAGCGTTGGCACATATTGATGGTTTGATCCTACAGCGAGATCGTACACCACTTGGTGTAGTAACAGTGAGACGGGAGATTAGTGGAATGCTATCTTAACAATTTCAACGCAGTTTATAATGTTAAAAATAAATTTTCCATTCTTCAGACAATCTACGAGAAGTTTGGTGACACAAACTTCAAAACAAAGAGTTTCTGTTTCACCTCGTTTCCAAGTGGGTTCGAATAACCCTTCACTCAATACTCATGTGATGTGCTGTCGTTTTTTTACTGATGCTGATAAGGCCACCGACTACAGTATCGAAGCAAGAGTCAGACGAATATTTCCAGGAATAGAAAATACTGATGAAGGATTTAGAAACCACATAGCCTCAAGCATCTATACAATCGAACAGCAAATGGAAATGGATTGTCTAAACGATGAGATGACCTTGAAAACCTACCTACCTGATAAACTGTTTGATCAAAGCACAAACGATGTCTTAGAAATTGGTTGCCACATCGGTGTCTTGGTACCTGCTTTATTTAAAGCTGGTTTGTTAACTGAAAGCTCGTCTTATATCGGCATTGAAATTAACAAAAGAGACCCATCTACTGATGATTACCTACCTGAATGTTTTCGAGAATACTTAACAGGGCATTCTCAAGTCGAATTTAAATACCAAACAGATGTTCTCTCACTTGATTCTGATCATAAAAAATTTGGTGGGAAAGACCTAGTTATTATTCGACACCAACCTATTAGTTGGAATATGTTAAGAGATCAAAACGATGAATCAGCGGCTATTCTAACGAAAGCAATCCATTTATTAAAAGAAAATGGTATTTTATACATCACTTCTTACAATCAAAAAGAACACCAGTTTCTGATGGATTATGTGCACTCTAATTTACCGGAATTAGAGATAGTTTCTTCAGAGAAGAACCATGCCCTACGACCAGAATTTAATGCTGAGCATATGGCAGGAGATTTCAGAAGACCATCTGATTATAAACTGAATGGCTACGTCGCAGTTTTAATTAATAGGCAGTAATACATAAAGGCTATTAGACCTTCAATATTCTCCCAATCTTTACGACGCTTCTTTTACAACCTCGTTGTAGCCGCCAGCAGCAAGCAAATCTTCGCCAAATTGAATAAGATCCAGTGTTGCCTGACTATCTTGAAGGTCTGAAATATATGTATCATACATAAACAGATTAATTTGCCTAGCAGAGTACTCACAAATATGCTGGAGATTGTGATGAGTCGATGTATTTCTAGCCATTAACTGAACTACGTCCGCTAATGTCCTTTTGTTTGTCAGCATTTCATTGAAAGGCTTTAAGTACTGCCTATCTTCTTCAGATAACCCAGCATGAGCTATTTGCAATAAATAAGACAAGTATTTATTGACGCGTTCGGATCTAAGACCAGAGTGCATGGCTTCACCTTCTAATCTTTTTAAATCCGCATAATGTGGCACACATATTTCTGAGTGATTAATGTTATAATTTTCGTTCTGTTGACAGACTAACACCTCCAATCCATGATTAAAAACAAAATCATTGATGCCTTTGACTGCCGCGGTAAAAGCCATTACTAGAGATAAGACATTTGAATCTGGGCCTCGCAGTTCCAAAGTATGCTCTCTAATTCTCAATGGACCCCAACAGCTATTGTCAGTGGTATATATTGAGTTTGAAAGCTCACCAGGAATGCCCTTTTCCCGCAAATCCTTAACTAGATTAGCATGTTGAATTAAGGATTCTCTCTCAATATCCTCTAAATTAGATATATACCCAAGAAGGCCGCCATATCCTTGCTTATCTTTGAACACATTAAAACGCTGTGAAGACACACGACCAGCATATGAAGAGAAGCGCCCTCTAATATATGGAGTTGCAGACAGCAATATAAATAATGGATCTAAAGATTGCAATAAATTATATTGCATGGGTACGTTGCTTTCTTTATCAATGTGTAGATGCGTACCGCAGAGGTAGTAATAAACATAAGTTTTCTGCTGGCCTAAGATTAGTGTCTGTGTGTGATTCCTTTCCTCGTCTTGACGAGGCTCGAAGTGGTCTCCAGGTCCGATCACGGAAAGAGGTAAAGCCAACAGATCGTATGCACATGAAATTCTATCGAGAGTCAAGAGTTGTTTTCTTAAAGAAGCTTCAAGTGACCTAAGTGATGAAGCTGGATCGCTATTTACTTCCACCACACCCTTTGATGATTCTTTAACAATAAAGCCTGTATTTCTTTCATGGCCAATAATCTCATCTGCTTTATTTTGAATAGCACCTTGACGGTCAACAATGATAAATTCTTTTTCTAGACCAACTTTTTTTGTCATTTTAATACTTCCCAAAAAATTATGATTTTTAATTTAATACAATATTTTTTCGTAAGATATATTTCGGTGCTCATCAATAACCACCAAAGTATTCGCTTCCACTATTTGCCAACCGACTTCTTTAGTTAATGGCTCAGAGGCAACCAATACCACCTGCTTTCCAGCATCATCATGGATATGACAAACTCCATTTTCACAGGTATAACGGCTACCCTGAAAGGTATAGAGTGTATTAGCTTCGGTCTCTTCACTACTTGAAAACCTAGAGATTACCGTGTTTTTTCCATCGGTGATCAAAAAATTAAGCAAGGATGCCTCAACCGATTTTGTTTCCTTTCTATATGCTTCTATATCCAAAATCGTTTGTCTAATGCCTTGCACCATTGCTTCTAGGTGCCCCACTTGCTCTCTACTCACTAAAGACTGGTAATGATCTATAAAAGCACCAAATGCATGTTCAGAATCCGTTGAGCCCAGCACCTTTTCATAAACCTCATCTGAAAAATGGTTACTTAGCTTTCTACGCATTTGATTGAATCCAGCAATTTTTCCATTGTGCATAAATGAAAACTGACGCCACGAAAAAGGATGACAATTCAACTCAGTAACCGGCAAACCACCGGTTGCTGCCCTAACATGAGCAAGCATACATTCGCTTTCAATCATTCTTGATAGGTTAATTAGGTTTTGGTTGTTCCAGGCAGGGGAAACATCTTTAAAAACACCAGGTCTATCGCTCAAATCTTGGTTGTACCAAGCAACGCCAAACCCATCTCCATTCAATGGCTCATCTCTTTCTTCACTATGAAAGCTTTGACGAATAATTGAATGGTCTGGCTCCGTAACAAGCGCACTCATACGCAATTTGGGACCCAGATAAAGTGCAAATCGACACATTAAAAAGACTACTCCTCAACGTCTTTTACAGTATTTTTTTAGAGTGCCAATTAGACCATCAAATAATCAAAATAATTATGCGTTTTGTGATAGTTTTTGTAATAAAATGATGAGGAGAAACAGGCTAAGTTAAACTTAGAAACAAAAAAAGATTCTAAGCTTTCTAGCTCATTCGATAGTGTCGATAAAGATTGCTTACCCATTTAAAACTAGGCCGATTCTGCCAAGTTTGAACAAGTTCAGCTATTGTTGGAGGAAAGCGCAATTCGCTCGATAGCGAATACTCTTTCGGTTTAACAAGTGGCGCATAAAGGCTAGCTGCTGTTATATCTGCTCGTGTCAGCTGGTCTCCACAGAGGAATGGTTGACCCTTAGCTAACAAAGCGTCTAACCAGTCTAACTCAACCGCAAGCTTGTCCTTAGAGATCCGCCCTTTCACCGGCCCTAATTCCATGCTCTTAATCATGACATGACGAATCAAAGGTTGAGCGAGAGTAAATAGCGTCTTTTCAACCAGAGAAACATTTTTTTTCAATAGTGGAAAAACCATCTTGGGATAGTTAACCAAGGCCTCTGAGTAAAAGTAACGCCTTAAATGAGGCCCAGAAACCTCGTCTAAACGCTTTTCTATATTCACGCATTGTTCTACGAGCTCATTCGCCTCAGGCAAGAGGGATTTTTTTTCCTCTGGGCGTTCGCCGGTACATTGCTGCTGATCAGCCCAATCTAATATTGCTTTAGAACCCTGAATAAACTGCCCCGGCACCTCCAGTATCGGTACCGAGGTCTTAGGTAGATCCATTTTTCTCAATTTAGCCAAATGCAGCCCTGGTGCTAGATATATCGGCTGATAGGCAATGTTGAGATAGTCTAAACCCCAGCGAGCTTTTTCACAGAAATGCGAAATGGCAAATTCATAAAGCTTAACGGGTTTCATTAGTCAAGACTCGCTTAACGGCATCTTTCCAACCAATGTACAGCTTATCTCTCAAACTTTGCGCTAATTTAGGCTCAAAGGATTTTTCACATTGCCATAATGCACTGATATCATCTAAGGATTCGAATACACCCGCTTCTAAACCGGCAAGGTATGCTACCCCTAACGCTGTGGTCTCGATAACTTTTGGTCGATCGACTGGTACACGAAGTATATCCGCCAAACACTGCGCTACCCAATCATTATTTACCATACCGCCATCAACCCGCAGTCTTGCATCAGCGATCGCCCCGTCTGTTGTCATTGCAGAAATTAAGTCCTGGGTTTGGTATGCAACAGACTGCAAACCTGCTGTGACGATCTCTTTGATACCCGAATCTCGAGTAAGACCAAATATTGCACCCCTTGCGTTCGCATCCCAATAGGGTGCCCCCAAGCCAGTAAAGGCTGGCACTAAATACACACCATGATCTGCAGGAGTTTGCTCCGCCAAAGCTTGGGTTTCTTTCGCGTCTTGAATTAACTTAATGCCATCTCGAATCCATTGTATGGCAGCCCCAGCAATAAAAATACTGCCTTCCATCGCATAGGTGACTTCGCCATTTAAGCGGTAGCCCACCGTCGTCAAGAGTTGGTTTTCGCTCTTGATCGCATCAGCTCCAGTATTTAGCACCAAAAAACAACCCGTTCCATAGGTGCTCTTTGTCATACCTGGCTTAAAGCATGCTTGGCCAATCAAAGCTGCTTGCTGGTCACCAGCAATACCCAAAATCGGAATTTCTTCACCAAATAGGGTTTTTTGCGTATAGCCAAATTGTGCATGACAATCCATCACCTCTGGCAACATGGATGCAGGCACATTTAACAGTTCTAATAGCTCATTATCCCATGCTTGGTCATGAATATTGAATAGCAATGTACGACTAGCATTGGTGGCATCTGTTTTATGAGACTGCCCACCAGTTAGACGCCATAACAAAAAGGTGTCCACCGTACCAAAAGCGAGCTCTCCTGCTTCCGCTTTGACACGAGCACCTTCAACGTTGTCCAAAATCCAGGCTACTTTTGTCCCAGAGAAATAAGCATCCAAGAGCAGCCCAGTTTTGTCTTGGATCATAGCTTTGTGGCCAGCGGCCTCTAGCTCAGTGCAGCGAGCAGCGGTACGGCGATCCTGCCAAACAATAGCTTTATAAAGTGGTTGCCCAGTGTGCCGATCCCACACAATGCTGGTTTCTCGCTGATTGGTAATACCAATACCCAATATATCTTTTGCGGTTAGCTGCGCATGCTCAATAGCTTTGCGGCAAACATTTAAAGTCGATTCCCAAATTTCTTCAGGATCATGTTCCACCCATCCATTCTCAGGAAAATACTGCTTAAATTCTTGCTGAGCAGTTGCGATGGGTTCCCCCTTTGTATTAAAGACAATCGCACGCGTACTGGTAGTACCTTGATCAATAGATAAAATAAATTGGCTCATGAGTCCCTGCCTGTTAGTGATAAAATGTATGTTATGTCGACGCCCGCCAGCTCTCGGCTTTTTAAGTTATTTAACCAGATGAATCAATTGATTGAGCATTCAGAAAAATTAGGCCAACTTTAACGTATGATGTCCGTAAATGACAAGACTGGGGCAAAGATTCATGCTATCACTCTACAAATCACACCTCTAAGGAACCAGAGTTTTACCTTTCACTTCTGGCAATTCTAGCAATAAGCCCTTATAATTCTGGCCACAGTATTTCAGGCCTCTACCCGGAGTGTTTCTGACCTATCTCAATTTAATTCTGGTGTCGATGATTTTCCTGACCCCAAAATAGCTTAAGAGCAAAAAAATGTCGGAAGAAATTCAAGATTTAATGATCGTTGGCGGTGGCATAAACGGAGCAGGCATTGCCGCCGATGCAGCTGGCCGTGGACTAAAAGTATGCCTTTGTGAGAAGAATGACCTCGCCTCAGCCACCTCATCATGGAGCACAAAGCTGATACATGGTGGTCTTCGTTACCTAGAGCACTATGAATTCCGCCTCGTTCGCGAGGCATTGGCAGAGCGTGAGGTGCTGCTACAAAAAGCGCCACATATCATTCAACCATTGAAGTTTGTATTACCTCACCGGCCGCACCTCAGACCCGCTTGGTTAATTCGATGTGGTCTTTTTTTATACGACAATATAGGCGGACCTACCTGTTTACCCAAGTCCAATTACTTAAAATTAGATGGAAAAAGCCCGCTGATTAATGAAATTAATCGCGGCTTCGATTACTATGATTGCAGTGTCGATGACGCAAGGCTTGTGGTGCTAAATGCTATGGCCGCACACCAACGAGGCGCAAACATTCTCAATTATACAGAGTGCGTGTCTGCAAAACGTGATGGTGATACTTGGATTGCTGAGCTCAAAAATAGCAACGGGGATCACATCAATATTCGCGCCAAAGCACTTGTGAACGCCAGCGGCCCATGGGCACAAAAGTTCATTGAAGATCAGTTAAATGACTACTCACCAAGACGAATTCGCCTCATAAAAGGCAGCCACCTAATTGTGAATAAGCTTTACGATGGTGATCACGCCTACATTCTCCAAAATGAAGACAAACGCATTGTATTTGTTATTCCATATCACAGAAACTTTTCACTCATCGGCACGACTGACAGAGAATTTGATGGAGACCCTCAAGACGCTAAGATCGATGATTTTGAAATCCAATACTTGCTTAAAGTTGTCAACAAACATTTTAAACGCCAACTCAGTGAATCAGATGTTCTTTTCAACTATTCTGGTGTTCGACCACTGTGTGATGATGAAAGCGATGACCCTTCAGCCATCACGCGTGACTATACACTGGAAGTTCAGGATAAAGATGGCAAAGCACCCCTGCTCAGTGTGTTTGGCGGCAAAATAACAAACTACCGTAAACTAGCAGAAGCTGCTCTGGATAAACTTAAGCCCTATATCAGCAATATCGGACCTGGCTGGACTGATTTGGCACCGCTACCTGGCGGTAACATGCACCCTTCCAACATTGAAAATGAACTAATCGATAACTACCCCTGGATTCCTGTTCGATTAGCAAAAAGGTACGTAACCACATACGGCAGCTTATGCTTAGATTGGCTCAAGCATACAAGGACGCTTAATGATTTAGGAAGAGAAGTCATTCCAGAACTTCATGAAGCTGAACTTCGATATCTGATGCGATATGAATGGGCTAAAACAGCGGAAGATATCCTCTGGCGTCGAACGAAATTAGGCTTATGGAGAACAACAGAAGAAGCAAGCCTGCTCCAGAAAATCATCTCAGAGGAAAATACAACAACAGCAACGGTATAAGCACTTAGGTTTGAAAATAGGCGCTAGAGGAAGTTTTGCGCTTACTGGAATTGGCTAATAGTGTGTTGCATGGCCTCTGCTAAATCCAGCAACTCATGGCTATGTTGTTGCGCAACACCAGTTGCTGCAATTGTATTTTGGCCCACAGTATTAATGCTAGTAATACTCTTACTAATCTCCTCCGCAACCATAGTTTGCTCTTCTGTTGCTGTGGCAATGCTGATACACATATCATTGATAGCGCCAACATTATTCAATATGATTTCGAACTGATTTTCCAAACTATGAATATTTTCAACACTCACATTCACTCTCTCATGACTGAGCGTGATTGATTCAACAGCGCCACTCGCACCGGACTGTAACGACGAAATCATCTCACCTATTTTGCCAGTCGACTCTTGTGTTTTAGCTGCAAGCGCTCGTACCTCATCAGCAACCACTGCAAAGCCACGCCCCTGTTCGCCCGCCCTAGCTGCTTCGATGGCTGCATTAAGCGCAAGCAAATTGGTTTGCTCAGCAATACCGCTGATGACATCGACCACACTACCGATTTTCGACGCGTCATCACTCAAGTCTTTAATAATCTTTGAAGACTTATCTACTGCAGCGACTAATTCTTCAATTGCATGTTTAGCATCAATCAGAATATCTCTTCCCTTATGCACACTCACTTTTGACCCATCTGCAGCGTCAGAAGTTGAGGCTGCGTTGCCAGCAATTTCTTGCACAGTCGCAGTCATTTGGTTCGTTGCTGTTGCTGCCATCTCAACTTCTTCATACAGAGTATTAATATCTTCGACAGTTTTGTCAGATTCAGTAGAAACAGTGGTTGCCCGTTCACTGACATGCGATGCAAGCCCTGCGGATCGATGCAATATCGTATCCTTCTGAGATTGCATAAACTTAAACGCAAGTTGAATCTGACCTAGCTCATCATCTCTGTCGGTATAGATCTTACGCGCCAAAGGGCTGTCAAACAGATCTTTGGTTTGGCGCGCGAACGCCATCCAGGGCTTAGCAACGACATAACTCAGCAGAGCATTCCCACCAAACATCATCAGTACACATAAAAGCCAAGGTAGCGAATTGCTTAATAACATTCCCGCGAATACCAGGTTGACACATGAGAAAGCAAGAAAAAGCTTAGAAGATAATGGAAGCTTACCCCAACCAGCAAGCAACCCAAATGATTTGTTATTACCATTTTCATAAGCCGACCCCGCTCGCTGCAAACAGTCTTCTCGAGGCCTCTGGCGAACGGATTGGAACCCGGTCATCTCACCGTTATGAAAAATCGGCGCAACAAAAGCATCAACCCAGTAATGATCTCCATTTTTGCAGCGATTCTTTACAATACCCATCCATGCTTTTTTGCTCTTACAATGTTGCCACAATTCAGCAAAAGCATCTTTAGGCATGCTAGGATGACGGATGATATTATGCGCTTGGCCAATCAACTCTTCCGGTTCAAAACCACTGATGTCAACGAAGTCTTGATTCACTTCTTTAATAACACCTTTTGTGTCAGTAGTGGAAACAATCCTCTGAGAGTCGCGGAAATCTCTCCGCTGATTGGTAACCGGTTGATTAATTCGCATGCTTTGCTCCGCCTAATCTGTCCATTTATAAGGAGGGAGTAGTGTTTCATAAAAAGAGGTAATAAATGAAAGTATAGACTTCCTTTAACTAAAATCACCAATTAAGACCATACCATTCATTTTGTAGCAAATTGTATCCTTTCAGCAGGATGCCAACGTTTGCCTGCTAACCTAAATAGATATCAACAACCCTAATTTTAAGCGTTTCAACTAATTTCCATGGGATTTATTATGAGAGCATATAGAAGTGGCGGCTTTACACTCATCGAAATGGCAATTGTGCTTGTCATTATCGGCTTGATACTAGGTGGTGTAATGAAGGGTAAAACACTCATTGATAGCGCCAAGGTAAATAGCGAATCAGCACGAATCGACAGAATCAATGCAGGCTTCAACATATTCTTTGAGCGATATGGCCGTTACCCAGGAGACGGGTGCAATAACCAAACTTGCTCCAATGGTGGTGCAGGTGCCAAAAATGCTTTAATCAATACCAATACCGCTGAAGAAGAAGCAGCCTGGTACGAACTCATTCAAGAATCAAAAATCCTAAAACAAGGTGATCGGGCTTCTATTTTTGGTCAAGACTATCGCCTGAGATCATACAACTTTGGTGGCGGCCTAGAGACAAACATCACCACTCGCGGTGGTGCCAATGCTAAGATTTCTTACTTTTGTCAACTAGACCGCTTAAAAGACGATGGTAACAGCGCTACTGGGGATTATATTATTGTGGGTGGTGGCGGCTCATACAATCTCAACACTGATTGCTGGTCCCTAAATGGGCGCATCAACCCATTCATTCGCCTAGATTTTTAGTTTCATCATACATGGTTTAACCCCGAAAGGGGTTAAATATCAACAGCTTAACCCTAAACACCCCTCCAATATCTAAAAAAAGTTTTATTTTTCAAAGCCTTGCGCTCTTACTATATTATTATATAAAGTAATAAGCGTACGTAATGAGCAGAAAAAAGGATATTTCGAATGTCTCGTCAAGATAATATCAACGCTTCACCCGAATCCGCACCTCTCATCACAAGTAGATTCTTTGGTCCATTTTTTGTCACACAATTTTGTGGCGCATTTAATGACAATATATTCAAGACTACCATTTTAATTAGCTTCACTTTCTTCAGTACACAAAACGTCAGCTTTCTAAATAACCTTGGACAATTATGTTTTGTCTTACCATTCTTCTTATTTTCAGCCTGGGCAGGTAACATCGCCGACAGGGTTGAAAAATCTCAATGGATACAACGCATCAAGCTATTAGAAATTGCAATCATGTGCTTTGGCGCGCTTTGCTTACTCAAGCAATGGACTTGGGGACTAATTCTATTACTCTTTGCAATGGGTACTCAATCTAGCCTTTTTGGCCCCGTAAAATACAGCATCATTCCACAACATGTGAAGCATGCGCAAATTACTAAAGCCAACGCTTACGTTGAAACAGGGACTTTCTTAGCCATTCTTTGTGGCAATTTAATTGCTGGGGTTTTATTTGGATTCAATCATAGCCTACCTATCATCGGAATATTACTTATCTTAGTTGCACTACTTGGCTGGCTGAGTTCACGAAAGATTCCAACAGCATTACCAGAGGAGAATCCCGACGGTTCAACCGCCTGCGATACCAGCATGATGACCTTATCTACGCTACTGAAAACGGCTTACCAAAACCGAACCTTGTTTTTAAGTATGCTTGGTGTAGCTTGGTTTTGGTTTTTGGGCGCAGCATACTTAACTCAATTGCCTGAATACACACACACTTATTTAAACTCCAATGAAAGTGTGATTTCTTTTCTGCTTATCGCTTTTTCTATCGGCATTGGTATTGGCTCATTACTCTGTAGCTGGCTATCAGCGGGCAAAATTGAGATTGGATTAGTGCCCTTGGGCGCATTGGGAATCTGTGTTTTTGGATTCGACTTAACATTGGTGCCTCCAGTGATGCCAAACCCAGGCAGTTCCATTATTGGTTTGTATGAAGCAGTGAACTCGGATATTCACTGGCGAGTCTTTAACGATCTGGTTTGCATCGGCATCTCTGGCGGCCTGTACATCGTCCCGCTATACGGGCTCATACAAACCCGAAGTAAAACCTCCGAGCGAGCAAGAATGATAGCTGCCAGTAATATTTTAAATGCTTTTCTCATGGTGCTATCCGCTTTATTCGGGATTTTTATGCTCACTATTTTGAACACCTCTCTCAACATTTTCTTTTTCTGCCTCATTATTTTAAATCTATGGGTAACGGCTTATATCTTTACCTTAGTACCAGAGTTTATCGGTAAATTTCTTGTATTTTGTCTCATCAAAACCATGTATCGAGTAAAAATAAATGGATTGAGGGAGCAAATTCCATCTGAAGGGCCTGCTATCTTAATCGCTAACCACGTCAGTTATGTTGATGCCCTCATCATTGGAGGCCTGATTGACAGGCCTGCAAGATTCGTAATGTATAAACCCATTTACGATATTCCTGGCTTGAACTTAATTTTCAAAACATTAAAGGCGATTCCAATCGATAGCAAAGAAAAAGATGAAAACACTTATCACGCGGCTTTTGATGAAATATCTGAAACCCTAAAGTCCGGCAAACTGCTCGTTATATTCCCTGAAGGCAAGATTACTCATACTGGAGAAGTCAATGAGTTCAAACCTGGCTTAATGAAAATACTAAAACGGGATCCTGTTCCAGTCATTCCATTGGCTCTTTGCGGACTATGGGGTAGTTACTTTAGTCGTAAAGGCGGTCCAGCTTTTTCAGGATTTCCTAAACGTTTTTGGTCATCGATCCAAGTGAACGCAGGACCAAGCATCCCCCCAGAAGATGTCGATTTGGAAAAATTAAGAAACACTGTGCTGAACTTAATGGCTTTTAATACGAAGGGTTGAACTTCACTAGTATCAATACCCTTTATTCGATTCAAAAGGCTCTATATTCATATTGGTAGGTTTCGACTTAGGCGTTATGCTGCAGGGTTAAAACGCCAGACAAGCAAATGATTATTTGCTGGCAGGTCATGCCTGTTTAATAAACCAATATCCATCTTGCAAGCCAACTTTTCTAAAGCCTCTATATCGCGGATACCCTGTTCTGGATTATTCTTTTTTAAATACACATCAAAAGATTTATTAGACTCGCTGGTAAAACAACCTTCAAACTTAAAAGGGCCATAAGTAAATAGCAAACCACCCGGCTTTAGTATTTTAGGCAACCAACAAAATAGGTTTTCAACTGATTGCCAACTCATGATATGCAATGTATTTGCTGTAAATAGGTAATCATAAGGAGATTCAGCTACGCTATTCAAA
>JAYPYM010000005.1:0-4189 GCA_038135915.1 Gammaproteobacteria bacterium | reverse complement strand
TGGATCAAGCAAGTTACTTAGATCCTGATCTTCGAACCAAGAAACTATGCCTGGAATATTCGATGGAAGATCACTGGCTTGCCAATCTAAGTTAGGAAACTGCTGAGCAAAAAAACAAGCATGTTGGCCAGTGCCACTACCTACTTCGAATAGCTTTTTCTTGTGTTGATTTGAAGGCTGCGCTTCACTTGTTCCATTCAGGATGTAAGCAGATAAGCACTCAAAAATAGGTAGTTTGTTGTTTTCACAAGCCTGAGAAAATGGTTTGGTAGCTATCATCAATATACTTATTCTTCTTGTCAGCTAATTTTCCGAGCACTAAAGATTCTGCCTCTCAACTGGCGAGTCTTTCAATTGGTGGTTCTCTACAACAGGGTTTATTTTTGCTTCTTCAATATGCACCATTTTACCATTTACTTCCGCACCCATTACCATCTCAATCAGGTGGTAATGCACATCACCGGTGATTACAGCATCTGATTCTAGCTCTAAATGGTCTGTCGAGTATACATTCCCATCAACCTTTCCATTGATAATAACTGTAGGCCCTTTAATATCGCCGGAAACACTACCCTTGTTGGTGATTCTTAAGCTTGCCGCATCATCATCTGCAATGATATTGCCTCTAACTTGCCCATCAATTTGAATGCCACCGGAATAATGGACATTGCCCTCGATACAAACATTTGCCGCAATAAGCGTATCGATTCGATCCAACGCTGGTCGCTTTTCTTTATTCCACATATTTAAGACTCCTGCAAAATCCAATCGTAAATTCGTGAAACTTTCAACTTTTTCCCACTAACAAAGTGCGCATTTACACTTAGCTGATCTGGACTAAATCCGTCTGGCAACTCTACCTCACTTCTCACTGTTTGATAGTTTTTGAAGCTCAGTTTGAAACTAGATTGTTCAGTCGCAAGCAACTCGCCAAAAGTGAAACTCTCTTTACGCTCATTTAAATGACCGCCTACTATAAATTCTATACGACCTTTAACTTTTTTCATGCTGTTAACTTGCAAAACATCTAATTCAATTCGAAAAGTTCGTTCTTTGCTTAATTTTTTAATTTCCAAAACACCAAGCACAATGCCTTTATCGTCCAGACCTGGCTTAAGCACGCGCTTGTAATAAGTAATTTCACTCTCTAACGCTGCTAATTTATCGTAATATTGTTTAAACTCTTGTTGCAGGCGGGACCGAGCGTGCTCATTTACTTCCAAAGCTTTTTCCAAATTTGAAACTTTAGCATTCAAATCATCGACTTTTTTCAGCAACCCCTTATTCTTCCGAACCAAGAACTTACGCTCATCCATTATGTCTTGAACTGGTAAGTGCTCATATCGACTGTGGCCATACTGATAGCCAATCCAAGAACCTAAAAATATTAAGACAATGCATATGAAGATTACAACGTATGGCCATACAGGACGATGAACGACAATTTTGGCATCAGAATGTCTTCTACCTGATGACCGCCTTCTTCTTTCTCTTGGATGTAACGCATTAACCATAATCGTTTAAGTTAAGTACAGGTTTAACTTCAGGGCCATACCACTAACTCATTCAAACCCATACTTTCTGGCCAGCCATAACAAATATTCATATTTTGCACCGCTTGCCCTGCCGCACCTTTAATGAGATTATCTATGACCGACGAAATCACTAACTTACGCTTACCCAGAGGCCTAAATACAGACAATCTACAGGTGTTGACGCCCCTTACGCTGCGAGTATCAGGTATCATGCCACTCGGTAGCACATCAACAAACGGCTCTGATGAATAGCTATCCTGAAAAACATCGTATAAATCTTTTTCAGTGCAAGCCAAGCTACCTTCGGTTAATGTGGCATAAACACTCGACTCAATACCTCGCGACATAGGCAGCAAGTGTGGCACAAAAGTCATAGCAACTGGTTTTTTTGCTATTATCTCCAAACCTTGTAGAATCTCAGGCAAATGGCGATGACCAGCTACACCATATGCTTTAAAGTTTTCTCCTGCTTCACAGAATAAATTACCTACTTTTGCATTACGACCAGCACCACTCACGCCAGATTTACAGTCTGCTACAATGTCATCGATATCTATTAAGCCAGCCTTCAGTAAAGGTAACAGCGCCAATTGAACAGAAGTTGGGTAACAACCAGGGTTTGCAATCAAGTTAGCACCTTTTATTTTGTCTCTGTTCAATTCAGGTAGCCCATAAACAGCGCTGGGCAGGAGCTCTGGGCATACATGCTCTACACCATACCACTGCTCCCATAAGGCCACATTCTGAATTCTAAAATCAGCCGACAAATCTATCACACGTTTACCGTCACTCAATAAGGCTGGTACTGTACGCATTGCAGCAGCATGAGGTGTAGCAAAAAATACTAAGTCAACCTCTGCAAATGCCTCTTGATCTGGCAGATTAAACTTGATGTCCGCGCCTACGTTACGCAAGCTCGGAAAATAATGACTGAGCGCAACACCGGCCTCAGAACGCGATGTCACTACGGTCAAGTCAACATTCGGATGGCTAATTAGCAACCTGATTAGCTCAGCGCCTGTATAACCAGTACCACCCACTACTGCTACTTTTATCTGCTTCATAACTATTCGTCCTCTAAAATCGAACAAGCATTTGGGCATTCCAAATTTACCTCAAATACGGCATTATTGACATCGAAAATACAAACAATTGGAAACCTGTCATATGGCAACTATTTTATTGATCAACGGGCCTAACCTAAACTTACTTGGCAGCAGGGAAACCCATAAATATGGTAAAGAGACATTGCCTTCCATTGAAAGCCGGCTGGGCAAGATTGCTGCAGACTCAGGCCATAAACTGATCACTTTTCAAAGCAACTCGGAAGGCGCACTAATTGATAGAATTCAGCAAAGCACCCAAGCAGTAGACTTTATTATTATTAATCCCGGTGCCTATACACACACCAGCATTGCTTTGAGAGACGCACTATTGGCTGTCAGTATACCTTTTATAGAATGCCATCTTTCTAATATCTATCAAAGAGAAAAGTTTAGGCAATCATCTTTTTTTTCTGATATTTCGAATGGTGTCATCTTAGGGTTCGGCCCCCTGGGTTATGAGTTGGCACTTAATGCAGCGATGCATAGTCTAGATACTAACATCTGAGCGTACACATAACATAATAGAGCAAAACATGATGCAAATTGATGAAATCAAGCAACTCGTCGCTATTATAGAAACATCCGATATTGACGAAATTGAAATATCCAATAAAGACACCAAAATACGCGTAGCACGAACTGCTCGTCGCTCAATGAACCAGCACATAGATGTAGCAACCACGGCGAGCAGCAGTCCACAAAGCCCAGCTTCTAACAGCCCTGATGCAGCAAAACCACAGGCGACTCAAGCAGCACCTCAAGAAGGAGATATCATTCGTTCACCGATTGTTGGCACATTTTTTACCGCTCCATCTCCTGAAGCCCCCGCGTACGTCAAGGTTGGTTCCCAAGTCAATAAAGGAGACCAACTGTGTATTATAGAGGCCATGAAAATGATGAATCCAATCGAGGCGCCAAAATCTGGGAAAGTCATAGAGATATTTGTCGATAATGGTGAACCCGTAGAGTTTGACCAGCCACTGTTTTTAATTAACTAACCCTAAACAAATCATATCAACCGTGGATCCTAGCTAGAGCAACACCAAAACCAATAGGCAAATAATACGAGGCAGGAAAATTGTTCGATAAAATTCTGATTGCTAACCGTGGAGAAATTGCTTTGCGAGTGCTTCGCTGCTGTAAAGAAATGGGCATAAAGACCGTTGCAATTTACAGCACAGCAGATCGTAACTTAATGCATGTTCGCTTGGCGGATGAAGCGATCTGCATAGGTCCTCCTTCGCCTAAAGACAGCTACTTAAATACAGCAGCGATTCTTAGTGCTGCAGAAATCAGTGATGCAGAAGCCATTCATCCCGGTTATGGTTTTCTTTCGGAAAATGCCAACTTTGCTGATGCAGTAGAAAATTCAGGTATCACATTCATTGGCCCAAACCCTAGTACCATTCGAAAAATGGCAGATAAAATTATCGCCATCAACACTGCAAAAAGCCTCGGCCTACCAACCATCCCAGGGTCAGATGGCGTGCTACCAAAGGATATCTCGAGCTGCTTTCAAATTGCCGAATCCATCGGTTACCCAGTAAT
>JAYPYM010000004.1:43987-45688 GCA_038135915.1 Gammaproteobacteria bacterium | reverse complement strand
ACTTTTGAAGGTATAGAAGCAAAATATTTTTCTGCCAATGAAAACACTTGCTCCGGGTCTACATCACCCACTACCACAAGAATAGCATTATTAGGTGCATACCATTGCTGATACCAGCTTTTTACATCCTCTAACGTTAAGCCCTCTAGATCGTGCATCCAGCCAATCACTGGTTGCCTGTAAGGACTGGATACATAAGCTGTTGCCATGAACTGCTCGTAGGCCTTGCCACTTGGTTTATCATCAGTGCGAAGCCTTCTCTCCTCCATCACGACTTTAAGCTCTTTTTGAAACTCAGACTCTTCAAGCAACATGTTTTGCATGCGATCAGCCTCAAGCTCAAAACTGATTGGTAACCGGCTTTTTTCCCAGACCTGGTAATAGGCTGTATAGTCTCTGTTGGTAAATGCATTCTCTTCCCCACCATAGAGGGCTACCAGTTTAGAAAAGTGGCCTGGGGGTATAGCCTGAGTGCCACGGAACATCATATGCTCCAAAACATGTGAAACACCTGTTATACCAGGCGGCTCATAGGAGGAACCTACCCGATACCAGACCTGAGACACCAAGATTGGCGCTCTTCTATCTACTCTAACCAAAACCTTCAAGCCATTGTCTAATCGATGAGAGTAGGTCTTTGGCGGAACAAAGGTATCCCAATCCATGCTTAAAGAAGCAACGGGAACCAAACAAACTGTGAACAAAAAAAGCAAGGCCAATCTAATATTTTTCATCCAATTCAATATCCTAATTCGTCATCTATATCCCGATCCGAATCACCCTATAGGCTTTATCGTTCAATATAGGTTAGAATATTGAACGATAAAGCATAAACATGCAAACTCACCCGAATTATTTAGTATTTTCTCCATACCAGAAATCAAAAACGGTAAAGGCGGGCCTTTAGCCAGTGCAAAAAATAAGAATCGCAACACGCAAAAGTCAGTTAGCACTATGGCAATCCGAACACGTAAGCCATGAACTAAAAAAACACCACCCCAGTTTAGAGGTTGAACTAATACCCTTTAGTACCCAAGGTGATATTTTATTAGACTCTCCATTGGCGAAAATTGGGGGGAAAGGGCTATTTGTGAAGGAGCTAGAGCAGGCTTTAATCGATAATAAAGCTGATATTGCTGTACACTCAATGAAAGATGTTCCAGTAGAACTACCCCAAGGGCTTAGCATAGCTTGCGTTGGAAAAAGGGAATGCCCATGGGACGCTTTAGTCGGGCCATATTCTAGCATCATAGACCTGCCTGAGGGAGCAACAGTAGGGACATCTAGTTTAAGACGTCAAGTTCAACTAATTGCTGCGCGCCCTGACCTTAACATCGTCTCACTCCGTGGTAACGTCAATACACGGTTAAAAAAGCTGAAAGAAACTAACTTAGACGCAATCATACTAGCCGCTGCTGGCCTCATCCGGCTCGATTTAGCCAATGAAATAGCTATGGAGCTCACGCTCGCCCAAGACTGGCTACCAGCTATATGCCAGGGCGTGATCGGCATAGAATGCCGAACTGACGACCCAGAAACCAAGTCACTCATTGCTTGCTTTAACGACCCCAAAAGTCACTTAACCACCCTTGCTGAGCGAACATTAAACAAGTCGCTAAATGGGGGGTGCCAAGCACCTGTAGGTGGCTATGCCCAGTGGCTGGATGAAAGCCACCTCCAGCTCGATGCTTTTGTAAGCAA
>JAYPYM010000004.1:41726-43977 GCA_038135915.1 Gammaproteobacteria bacterium | reverse complement strand
AATGATCATTAGAGCTAGAGGCCAGATAACCATCGATGTCACAGAAAACCACCAGCAACTTGAGCAACAGTGTGTTGCACTTGGCAATCAAGTAGCCGAAAAGCTAGACAAGCTCGGTGCGCAGCGGCTACTGAGAGAAGCACGAGAGTCATACTCTGAGCCCTAACCGACTCAGTCCATCAGTATTTTTAACAAACTTTTTACCTAAGACTGTGCCATGAGCAGATACGAGCAGATACTAGTCACTAGGCCACTACCGCAGGCCCAGGCAATGATGGATGGGCTCTTAGCAACAGGATTAAAGATATCTTGTCTACCTCTGTACAAAATCAGACCGCTTCAACCCTGCGCTAGATGGCAACGCATTAAAGACAACCTACAAAACTATCATACACTTATTTTTATCAGCCAAAATGCAGTCGAGCTCAGCCTACCCCTCTTCAAACACCTTACCCCAGGAGAGAAAAGCGCAAACTTTAAAAACTGGATCACTTGGGGAATAGGAAGGAAAACGTGTGAGACATTGATCAAATACGGCTTTAACCCAGAAAATCCACCACAACCTGAAACCACAGAAGGCTTAATTGAATCAATCAAGACATCTAATATAAAAACCGGCAAATGCCTATTAATCAAAGGCCGAGGCGGCAGGAAAGACCTTGAAATGTGGTTGAAGGAAACACACAAGGATGTCGAAATAATATCTGTCTACGAGAGAATACCGGAATCCTACCCAAATAATATTATCCGAAATCTACTCAAACCTTATTCAATCATTTGCTTCACCAGTGGCGAAGCGATACAGCATCTAGTAAATTTGATTAATAGCACGGATATTGATATTTTGCGTTATCCATTAGTTGTGCCAAGCAAGCGTGTCGCATTAATTGGCAACCGGCTAGGATTTAGAAACTTATCTATTTCAGAAGGCGCAAGTGTTGAATCCCAAACTCAAGCAGTGCTAGACATCCTAAGGCAAGAAGACACTATATCATGAACAACTCCTCAGATACTCCGAATAATAAACCTCAGAGCCAAACACTAGCTGAAGCCAAGCCAACCACGACTGATCATAAAAAGCCCAGCACACCAAAGCAAAAAAGCACTGTTGGGCTATGGCTCTTTTGTATATTCACCTTTTGTATGAGTGCCGGAACACTGACCGCAGGCTGGTTTATCTACCAACAGCAAGAGGGCATCAGCCAGCAGGTGAACGCTCAAAACAACTCATTGCAAGCTGAAGTCAACACACTCCAGCAAAGTTTAAACAAACTGTCTGCGCGCGTTAGCCAGGAAACACCTTGGCAAGCTCCAATTGAATCATTGACCAAGAAACTAAGCATGCATGCAACTGCTCAGCAGCAAGCAACAGAACAACTAGAAGCTAAGCTCAACCTCTTGCTACCAAGCGAATTAACTGATTGGCAACTATCTCAACTTGAATTCTACCTATTAATGGCTCAAAAGCGGCTTTCTTTAACTGAAGACAGCGCAGGCGCTGCAGTCTTACTGGAAGAGGCCATCCACCTTTCAGAACAAATTAAAGACCCTGATATCCTTGGCCTAACACAAGCGATGACAAAAAACCGGGCTGCCCTGAAAATACAATCACTGGATAGTAGCAATCAGCTTGTTACCCGCCTACAGGTAATCGTTCAATTATTGCTCGACCTAAATATCTCACCCACACCCAAACTAGATCCGCCTAACACCAATTACCCAAACCAAGCTAGCAGCCCAGAACCAAAAGATAAAGTACTGAAAGCAATTACTGAGTCTCTGGTAAGAGTCGTCAAGCTAGACGAAAAAATATCACCTATGGCCAACTTTGAACATCAAAAGCTTAACCAACAACAGCTCATCGTACTCGTTAGTCAAGCGCAACTATATATCTTGAATCGCAACCACCAGGGCTACCAAGAGACACTAGAGTCAGCCATAAACCTGATTGATCTAAACCTTAATGACCAATCCAATGAAATCAAATTTATTACGCAAGAGCTAAACGAGCTATTAGAAGTCAATCTCAAAACACTAAGCGTTAATCTTAAACCTAGCATTAGTGCATACCAAGAATATATCATTCTCCGAAAACGAAAACAGTCTAGGTTAAAGGCGCTACAGAACAAGCTATCTGATACCCAGCGCGAGGTGAAGCCTTAGATGCGACAAATTGCACTCAAAATTTTCCTCATACTCATCCTTGTAACCATCATAGCGGAGTTTTTAAACAAAGACCCAGGCTACGTGT
>JAYPYM010000004.1:40663-41716 GCA_038135915.1 Gammaproteobacteria bacterium | reverse complement strand
ATTGAAAGCAGCCTCAGTGTTTTCGGCTTCCTGCTACTTGGGCTACTCATACTCGTGCTCACACTTTGGCAATTGATCAAACCAATCCTTCTATCCCGTGGCTGGCTACACAAGAAGCGGTTGAAAAATCTCGATGAAGAGAGAGCTAAAGGCTGGCTTTGGCTGGCAGAAGGAGAGCACCAGAAAGCAGAAGAAGCATTGCTCGAATTTGCAGAAAAGACAGGCGCGCCAACTGCCTATTTCTTAGGGGCGGCACAAGCAGCCGAAGCAAGAGGGGAAAAAGAAAAGCGTTCTGAATACCTTAACCTTGCAGCCCAACACTGTAAAAAAGAAAGCCAAAAAATAGCAGTAGGGCTTACTCAAGCCCAATTGCAATTCAGTGCAAAAGAATGGGAACCCTGCCTAGCAACGCTTCTATCTATAGCCTCCAAAGCACCAAAACACATAGCTATCCTCAAGTTGCTTGCAAGGACTTACTTTAAGCTGGAAGACTGGCCAAAACTAAAAGAAATGCTGCCAAAACTGAAAAAATACGATGTCATCACAAACAAAGATTTCGAAAATTTGACTAAACGAACTTACCTTGGACTTCTTTCAAAGCTCTCCTCGATCAAAGAGCCAGGAGAGCAAGTGCTAGCCCTGACAAACCTCTGGAAATCCATACCAGCGAAACACAAATCTGATGCAGACATTAACAAGTTATATATAAAAAGCCTGATTACATTTAAAAGAGAAGACCTTGCAAGCAAGGAGATAGAGAAAGCGATAGATACCGCCTGTTCTGATGAGCTATTCACGCTCTACAGCCAGCTAGCACCCCATGATTTATCAGAGAAGTGGGAAAAACTTAATGAATGGCTCAATATTTCACCCTCAAACGCGACACTACACTTAGCACTTGGAAGAGTTGCACTGCATAGAAAAGATTGGGACAAAGCCCAGGCTCACTTCAAAAAAAGCTTGAAGCTAAAACCTTCTAGCGATGGCTATTTTGAACTTGCTCGACTGAGCGCAAACTTAGGTGACAATAAAACCAGCACAGAGCTTCAAGAG
>JAYPYM010000004.1:30779-40653 GCA_038135915.1 Gammaproteobacteria bacterium | reverse complement strand
CTACCTAGCTTACCTCAGCCTGGCTTAAGCTAAAAGCATAAAAAACCATCATGCTCAAACACTAAAGGCATCAACTAAGTTAACGCTAAGCAAAGCTCAAACTATTGAAGCCTTATACTGCTTTAGATATTCAATGATATCTCGCGACTCGTACATCCACTGAGCATCTCCACTGGTGCTTTGAATTTTCAGACAGGGCACCTGCTGCTTACCACCTCCAGCGACTAGCTCACTATGAAATGCTGGATTAGAAGCAGTGTCTCGCAGCTCGATATCGAGCTTTAGGTCATTAATAACTCGCACAACCATAATACAAAAAGGACAAAACCTTGTATGGTAAAGCGTAAGTGTCAAATCTAACATACTGTGACCTCTTTCAATTCATGCTTCATTTAATCAACAAGGTAACACTACATATTCAGTCAGCTGGCCGATAAGGACCATTTAGCAGACCGCTATTAGCATTATTGATGACTCGTGTATTAGCCACTCTCGACAGCTCAGGCGTTTGATCATTTATCGAGCCCAGCACTTGCTCAACAATCGCTGCAGCTAAAGCACCAGACAACCCACCACCGCCATCACCTGAAGAACGCTCAGCATAAGCTTTCGCAGCCCAAAGTATGTCGCCGGTTTTTACATCAACCAATTTCATTCTAGCATTTACTACAGATGTTGAAGAAATCAACTGATACTTTTGCCCCCAATCATCAATCGTAATATAGAGCACCGCATCTGGCGCAAGCACCTGGTCCAGCTTATCTAACGGCACGCTATTCATTTCTTCAGATGTCTGCAAACCATTTTCTTTAAATAAAAAGTCTACTACTGAAACAGGGAACACATAATAACCTTTTTCCGCAAGAGGCCTGGAAATAGTCGAGAGAAACGTATACTCAGCATCAACCTCTACTGTATTATTCCTGGGCGGAATCACCAAGATGGATCGAGGCTGGCTTGCTAGCAAAGCCGAGTAGTCATAAGGTATCTGGGTGACACAACCATGTAAGAAAATTGATACGAAAAGTATCGTTATATGATTCGACTTCATTCCGCGTAAAGCCTGCCTCACATTAATCAATACTAGTCTACTCATTGGCAGCACCAGTTATGCGTTTTTTTACCCTGCCTATCATACCATCGATCATGACAGTTGACTCAGGGTATAATTGCTTTTCCATGTTTAGCGCATTCACAGCTTTATCAACATCTCCTTGAGAGGCATACATCATACCTAAATGCGCATAGACGCCTGGAGCAACAGGCTTTCCGGTACCTGCTGCTCGCTGTATATCTGCAGTAAGCACCTGTATCTGTGTCACAGCATCCGCACTTCCAGGCTGCTTATACATTGTATATATAAGGCGCTCATAGCCACCCCAATAATAAAGGCTTGATGATTGGGGCACACACCCGACCATTCCCACGCAAACAAAAATAATCATGGAGTATGCTTTGAAATATTCGCCTTTCACAACGCCCATTAAAATTGCCTACTGCTGTATTTGCCAAGCGCCGGAATCAATGCTGCTTACCAACCGGTTTACTGCTTCAGTGATCGCAAGGTTAAGCACCTTCGCGTTTAAGGTCGCATCATACCCAGCGGTACCACCAAAACCAATCACTTCACGATTGGACATCACAAACTCACCTGCTCCTTGTACAGAATGCACTATCTCTGAAGACACAACATCAACAATATTCAAACTGACCTTGGCATAAGCAATTTGTTTCTTTCCAGCACCCAAGATCCCAAACAGCTGCTTATCACCAATCACTTTTCGGCCAAACTCAGAAACATCACCAGTGACCGCAAAATTAGCGCCCAATAACTTTTGTTTTTTCGATCTGAGCTCGGCTTCTTGTGCTAACTGATCGAGGTTTTCTCGATCAACCACACTGAACCGGTTCGTTTGCTGTAAGTGAGTTTTTAGAATCGTTTTAGCCTGGTTACCCAATCGATCCACATCAGAAGAAAACAAGCCTTGCATGTAAGATGAGCGATTATTGAAATTCGCCACTACAAGCCGGACTTTCAAACCAGTACTAGGAGCACTCGAAGCAGCAACTTTTTGAGGGACTAAAACACGATGTGTTTCAGTTGCACAGCCTGCAATACATGCCATTACTAGACAAACCGCACCAAATAAAAATCGCCTTTTTGAATACACTCTTTTCACCGATAGAACTCTCCAATTTTGTCGCTTCAAAGCCACTAAAAGTAGGCATTCTAGCCGATTCGGACTATTGAGAATAGGAAAGAATTGCTTGATTTCATGCCTTATAAAATATAGGATGCTTTAAATTTAAAAATAACATCGTATAGCCATGAATCTTAGTCTAAAAAAGGCAAAATAATTAAAATGAAGGCATCCAACATTAAACAGCGCTACAACATAGCTCAGAAAGACTTCTTTCATTACATTATAATTACACTCATTGCTGTAACGCTATTCAGCATTCAGCCTGCTACTGCTAGTTCGGCAAGCAAAATCAATATAACACCTTCCGTTGGTTTCCAGTACAAATTACTGTCCTTCGAACAAGACTATCCAACCGGCCTCGGTACTGCTTTCCCAAATAAGCTGTCAGGCGGCATAGAAGCACAACTGCCCGTTTTATCACTCGGGCTAACCTTGAGCATGAGGTCAAAATACTTTCTATCGTTTTTTGTTGACGACACTATTAATGAAGCCAATGAAGACTCAAGCGTACCTTTTACGAATACTACTAACTCGAACACTGAAACAGAAACTTCTGTCCAAAGACGCGATTATAATTTTGCTTTAGGCTACCAGGCGGCATCTGATTTAGCCCTATTTGTTGGCTATATGCGCGGTAAAACTGAATTAACTCCCGATGCTCAAAACTTAAACTTAGCACAGCGTCAATCCGACGCTGGCTTTGGCCAATACACTCAAACATACAGGGAAGACGGCTTCTTTTTTGGCATAAACTACCGTCTTATCAACAACAACTTAGGCAGCCTTTCAACTAGAGTTGCGTATGCGTTACTAGATGGAGAGTACACTGATAACTATTTCTCTCAATCATTTCGATTCGAAGGAGACACCAAAGGATCAAGTATTGCAATAAGGTGGACAGGCCCTTTAACCGATAAAATGAGCTACGACCTCAATCTTGGCTACCAAGAGTTCGAACTAAAAGGTCGCGATATATCTGGAGCTTTCCGGAATAATAGTGTGATAACAACAGAAGAGATTACTACCTTATCTGCTGGGTTGTTATGGCACTTTTAGCTCGAAACTCCTATGAGAAGCGCCATAGCAAACAGGGGCAAGTAGAAATCTAAGTATTAAGAAGAGGTTCGATAATTGAGTCTATCGAAGTTAATCTCCTCTGGCCGAGCACTACCAGCCTCTTCACCAAAATAAAGCACATCGTCAATGATAGTATAAATATCTTTCTTGATTTGACCATTAATGTTGATATCCACCTCATACACATCATACCCATCTTTATTTTCTACTGGGCTACCCACCTTAAAGACACCATCGATCCTGTTTTTTGTGAGCTGAATACTACAATCAGATTCTGCTGATATAACAGCATCTATTGTGAATTTTTTGTTAGAATTAAACTGCCAACTTTGAGTTGCATACAAGCCGTCATCAAACTCATGACAAGGTGTCTCCCAAGCACCCAATAGATCTTTAAACCAAGCTTTAACGGCGCTATTTTCATCTAGCCGCTCTTCCGCTGCGATGAATGTTGGAGCAAAGAACACTGATAAGCTCATTAATAATAGGCCTGCTTTCATATATTTATTTTTCATGCTACCTCCGCTTTTTCTGAATATTGTTACTGGTAGAAAGAGATGGACAAAAGCTCACGTTTGCTGTTCTTTTTTGCTCTCTTGTAGCAGCGCAAATAACAGGATAAAGAAACCTTAAGATTATTTACTTTTTTTAAAAAATCCTTCCTGTCCATCTAACAAGATAAACATACTTAATATGTTCAATACACCACTCATGACATATAAGAGAGAAAAAAATGAGAAAACTTACACTTTTACCCGCAGCTACGCTACTTGCAGTCTCAACCGTTTCATTTGCGTCCGAATATAATGGGAATTACAACCTAGCCTGTACAGGCGACGCCACCTACCAAATTTCAATTGACGCAGGTATTGGGGAAATCACACACACCCCAGAAAAAGTTCTTTTGGATGGTACTACTTTCCAAGATAGGCTAGAAGTACCCATCACCTGTGAAGACAATACACTCATCTATGAACCACACAACCTAGCTGAAGAGGTTAAGGCGACTTGCGAACAACATATTGCTGATTCAGAGCAAGACTTATCCTGGGTAAATTGTGACGCAATCTCAGACGCTATCGCTGATGTCAGTGTCGGCGCAATCGAAAAAGCACAAAATCAAATGGCAACCGATGTGACTTTAGATGTTAAAGGCTCTACGAATTGGTTCCTAAGGCTATTGGGCCTACAAAAAGTCGTTTACTATGGGACTACTGTTGATGGCACAGACTTCGAAGGAAAGAATATGTATATAGACAAAGCAGGTAAATGGTTTGTAAACTCTTTGAAAGTCTCAGGAGCTGGTTTCGCAACGCCCAATAATGCTGCATTTTGTGTAGGACCGAAATCACTTTCTGCGAAAGGCAGCATTGAGGTCAGCCCAGCAGGCAACACTTTGCTGAGCGAATTTAAATCAAAAAGAAATATTACTTGCGGAGCAATTATCGACGGTGCTTATTTAGCTGGTTTCAGTGTTTCAGCTAAAGTGGTTGTGGACCAAGAAGGGTCTGAAATTTAAGCCCTGCAAACAAAAGTATGGCGTTATGTTGCAGACTAAATAGCGCCATACTACTGATATTTAAACGATTTTAGACAAAGGGAGCTTATATTAAATTGGTGCTTATTTAACAATTTGCATCAAGGGGTATTTTAAAGTAACATCCTACCTACAAAAAATATCATTTTAACATTATATTTGTTGCTCGCGGGCATTTAGACAAAAAAATGAAACAATATCAATCATGGTTTTTTATAATAGCTTTCTTCTTCATTGCAAATCCCTGTAATGCTTACCAGCGTACTGCACTGATTATTGGTAATTCAAGCTACCTCACCAGCCCTCTGAAGAATACCTCAAATGACGCAAGAGACATGGCAAACACGTTGAAAAAGTTAGATTTTGAAGTAATAGAAAAGCACAATCTAAATAAAAGCGAAATGAGAAAGGCTGTTCGAAATTTTGGATACCAATTAGAAAAAGGAGGGGTTGGGCTGTTTTTCTATGCCGGACATGGTGTGCAGGTAGATGGAACGAATTACCTCATTCCAACCAACGCAGATATTGCCGATGAAAGTGAGGTGCCAGATCAAGCATTAAGCGTGGACCTCATTATCAGAAAGATGCAAAGCGCAGGTAACTCACTGAATATTATTATTTTGGATGCCTGCAGAAATAACCCTTACGCTAGCAGTTTTCGCTCCGGTACGCGCGGATTAGCACGCGTCGAGGGGCCAGTTGGCTCTGTCATAGCATACTCTACTTCTCCTGGCTCAGTCGCAACCGATGGTAAAGGCAGCAACAGTGTCTACACCAAACACTTAATTAGAGAAATTCAGCGTCCCAACATACCGATAGAACTGGTTTTAAAAAGGGTGCGGGTCAATGTATCAAGGGAAACCAGCAATGAGCAGATTCCTTGGGAGTCTTCTTCGTTAATTGGCGACTTTATTTTTAGCTACGCAGACAACACCTCCATGCCAACAAAAGGCATTAAGCTGAGAACAAAGCTAAACCAATTAGAAAACACTAGACCAATGACTAATGAAGTCATCATCGAGGCGGAGAGAATATTTGCTCGTATTGAACAACAAGAAAGCCATAGAGGTTATGAAATCTTTCTAGAGAGAAATAAGATACTTGCCAATCTACACAAAATAATCATAGAGCAGGCATTATCTGAAAACAGCGTTCATCAGCAATACGATCTATTAAATCACTACAAAATACTAGAACAGCTAGCGCCTGATCATAAACTATTAAGTGAAAAGAAAAAAATCGAAGTTAGAACGATTAAAAAACTAAATACCAATAATAAGCAACAGAATCTAATCATTCCACCTAGATTTTGAGGTAACTGTGTCCGCTAACGACCCAATAAACAATCAAATAATAAACAGTGTCATGAGCCCCCAGTGGATATCGCTTCTGGATAAGCTCACTTATAAACGCTTTGGTCAGGAAAGCCTCGCTATAGAAGCTTCCGAATATGTTATCAGCAAGCTATCTGAAAACAATTGGGCCCGCTTAAAGCGATGTAAAGACAGTAAAAAACTCTCTAGCTTTCTCAATGTAACCACTAAAAACTTGATTGAGGAGTTCGCTAGAAATAAATTTGGTAGGCCAAGGCCCCCAACCTGGTTGAAAAGACAGGGCGAAATGTGGGTAGACATTTGGAAATCTTTGTGTCTCGAGCGTCAACACAAAGATGCTGTTATTTTACGCTTCAGTGACACCAAGCAAAAAGACGCCTCTTTTATTGAGAATATCATACGTGTCATTAGACATAAAATGCCATGGTGCGGCCACAGCCACCAAGAAATTCCCCAATCCTGCCTACAACCAGGCAACGAAGGGAAAGAAGAGCAGACAGCAACCTCAAGTTTTTTTGAAAGCCCTGATGTCTTTCTAGATCGAAATGAGACCAATGAAATGCTAGCAATCATTTCTCTAATACTTGAGGTTGAAAATGGCAATAAACATCTTGAAAACTTATCACGCGACTTCTTCGCACCCGATGATACGCTAAAAAAGTTAGAAGCCATACAATCAAGGCTTTCACTGGATGATATAGAAATTGCTCTGCTGAGAATGACTTACCAAAGCTCGCTTTCAAAAGCTGTCATTGCCAGATCAATGAACTTAAACAGGTATGAAGTAGCAATGATAGAAAAAAAAGCACTTAAAAAAATCAGAGCACTCATCAAAGAGTTTGGCTTTAACCTGACAGATTTACCTAAAAACATAGATAGCACCGCTCCAACATGGGGCATAACTAGTTAATAACTTAAGAAAGCAACATTCGACTTTGACCTGTTATATTAACGGAAAAGGATCAAACCATGAACATTGAAAACACTATGCTCGCAAAAATGGCGTTACAATTTTTCCAAAAACATCACACAGAGACTGAGTCTAATAGTGAAGAAAGACCTGATCTTGAAACACTTATTGCTTTTTATAAAAATGAGCTAACAAAAAAAGACCGCAACACGGTTATTAGTTATATTGCTAATGATCCAGAAACATATCAGCAATGGATCACCCTCGTAGAGTCAGAAGCAGAATTTAAAGAAGTCCCTAAGCCAAAACGCTTAAATAACCTAGTCGTCGTAAAAAAAAGAAATATCATTGATTTCTTCAACTACAAACTTGCAAATTGGGGTGGTGCGCTTGTAGCAGCCTGCTTCACACTGGCGCTTTTTCTAACACTACCTAACCATGGACAACTCCAATATACAAATGTAAGTGCGCTATATCAAACTTATTCAGTTGAGACTAAGCCTAGCTTACCTACTAGAAGGTACATGAACAATGTTGTTATTGATCTAAACAATGAACAGCTAACATCAACCCTATCTGGTATTGGCACCGGCCTGACCCAACTAGGCAATTTATTCAGCATTAAACAGATAACAGTAGAAAAACTCTCTAACAATGGTATCCCCTTAAATCCACCTAAAGCTCAAAAGCTACAACCCTTTTTCATTGCCGGTTACCTTGCCACAATTACCTACTTTCACTGCGAAAATAAGAACGCCAACCAGGCTTTCTTCTTATCTGCAAATAAGATTTTATGGGATAAAAAGAAAATTTTTGAGCCTATTTTAACAAATTCAACTGAAATTTATTCGACACATCTCAATGATCGAGTACGCGCCTGCTTATTCACTGAAACAATTTTAAAGCCAATGATATAGTCACATGTATTTCTAAATAAGCAATTATGATGTTCAAACAAAAGCTATTTCTATCAATTTATCTTTTTATATTTTGGCTGAGTCATCCAACCAAAATTATGGCTAATTCTCATGCTCTCTTAGTCGGCATTGGAAACTATCCAACATTAGAGAAACTAGAAGGTCCGCCCCATGACGTCAATGCACTTTTTGAGGTGCTCACCCAACATTGGAAATTTGAACCATCAAACGTCACCCGTCTATTAAATAAAAAAGCGACTAAAAAAAACATATTAACTGCTCTGAAAGCACTTTCAGATAAATCAAGACCAGGCGACCAACTATTTATTTATTTCAGTGGTCATGGTACCAGCTATTATGATGACAAGCTGAATACAAACTTACCGACAAGCACTGGCGCATTTCTACCATACGATGTAAATCTTACTAACGCCAATACTACCTGGGATAGCCTAATTATTGGCAAGCGAGACCTAAGACCTATTTTAAAAAAAATAGACAACAAAAAAGTCTCCGTATTTGTAACTATGGACGCCTGTTTTTCTGGTAATACGGTCAGAGAAAGCAAATCTAGCCACCATTTACCTACTCGGTATATCGCTATTCCAAATAACACCATGGCTACCCATTCAAAAAAGATCCCTATGGAAAAGCAGAGCAAATCAAATGCTCTGTATCCTTACGAATCTGTTTACTACCTCTCCGCGAGCAGTGAATTTGAAGTCGCTCAAGAAATACCAGCCAGGTTCTTAGCTTACTATCCAACTATTGACGGTTTACCTCATGGCGCTTTTACAGACTCTCTACTCTATGCACTACTAAACCCAAGATTAGCTGACACCAATAAAGACGCTATGTTACTACACACCGAATTAAAAGATTTCATTTCGCATCGGATGAGCGCCAGGGGCTTTAACCACTCACCTAACGCGTTACCGGACATCACCACTGACAACCAGATACCTTATAAGCCGTTGTTTGGTAGATCATTACGAAACATAAATATGAAAGCGGCACACACTTACGCTTTATCCCAAACACCTTTTCAAGAAAAGGTTTTAAAAAGCAGAGCGATATCAAATGCTACTGAGTATACAAATACATTTGAACAAGCATTTACTAGCAATGTTTCCGAACTTGACTTTTCCATTAGCAATATCGAAACCAATAGGCATCAATTATTCCTAGGCGAAACGGCAGGCTTTTCAGTCACCACGAAGCAACCTGCTTTCTTACTTATTTTTAATATTGACGCTAGCGGAAAAACAAATATATTATACCCCTATCTTCCGAATGAAGTCGTCCCGCTTAGTGCAAACATAACTCATCAATTTGCAGATTTCATCCAGGCTAGAAAACCTTTAGGCACTGATACAATCTATGCGCTGGCGTTAAAAAATTGGTCTTCGTCGCTCGACGCCTACTTAAAACAAACATTTCGAATAGATTCAAAAATAGGCGCTAACTTTTTACAAACCCTAACCAATAGCAAAGAAATAATAAGTAAAAAACGATTAACCATTAAGATACTATCAAAACAACAAATCCCATTTTAGAGAGCTTTAAACTCATGCTGTATCAGACTAATATTTTTTATAATCAAAACAGAAAACCTAAACACAAATCTGTTTCTAGACAGTACCTACAACTGCTACTGACCTTAGCTTTCACCTTAAGCTTGATCAGCTGCGATAGTGGCGGCAGTAACAACAACCCTTCCAGCATTACAGAGGACCGATTCACGGACGAAGGCCAAATAGAAAAAAAATTAACCATTCAGCAATCCGGATTATTAGCAGGCCAACAAATTACAGTAGACTTAACAATTAAAGATTCGTCAGGCAATTTAGTTAACGAAGGCCCTATTTTCCTATCCACCACACAAACTACCACTG
>JAYPYM010000004.1:29926-30769 GCA_038135915.1 Gammaproteobacteria bacterium | reverse complement strand
TAGAACCCGGCGCGCTTGAATTACAGGTTCAAACCCTACCAAATGGCATTAGCTGCCAGATACCAGACATTGATACGGCAAGCGAAACAGATGAAAACATGATCGAGCTAAGCATTCACTGCGATAGCGCTTCTGTAAAGCAGCTTCAGGCTCACTTAGACTTAGGAACAAGCACTGATGTATCGGGAGCTGAACTAAAATTACAAGGTATCGTTGGTAACCCCGTAGCACTTAGCTCACCAGGCATGGAAATTTTGATCAGTGAAAGCGCTTCCTTTAATGGTAAATCTGAGCAAGTAGAGGTCGAGCTTTCAGATATGATTATCAGGGAGAAAACCTATCCAATCGAAATCTTAAACATTGCCACAAATCTAAATGTTCAGGATACAAATCAGGCCGCGTACTTTACTGATGAAAATGGTAACATTTCCATCAGTTATGATGCTCGGCTTTTTAACAGAACCGATACTCAAAACATCACACTGTTAATTGCAACCTTTCAGTGTCCAGAAATTACAACAAATGCGCCTGAGTGCCAATTAAAGCAACCAGTTCACACAGTGCTAACACCCGAGCAATTTATCGCAGGCAATTGGCGGACGAATGCATTAACAGAAACAGCCTATCGACGGCTTCAATACTATGTGCTAGCAGGTTATTCAGTTAGTGAAATGACACCTTACATGGACTTGCTTGCACAGTATATTTTTAAGGAGGATCCAAACCAAGCGACTGCTACGTACACTGATTTCCTATCTTGGTCCACTGAATCATTCAATCAGCCAACATCAGGAAAAGCACTCTACTATCCCTATATCGTCAAAGACATCAACCAATTATTGC
>JAYPYM010000004.1:1065-29916 GCA_038135915.1 Gammaproteobacteria bacterium | reverse complement strand
CAGGCCGAAGAAACACCAAAGGTAAACGAAACCATCAGTGAAAGAATATCAACATTATTCACCCCAGTGGTTTACGAACTAACAACTGATATTGCATCAGAGGCAATTTATTTAGCTAACGACATTGCCTATCTAGCTTCAGACTCAGGGCTACAAGTTGTCGACATCACTAACCCAGCCAAACCTATTTTTTTAAGTGCTTTGACAAATTTAGGAAGCGATATTAAAGACATCGTCGTCAAAAATGACCTAGCTTATGTCGCATTGGGCAATGCAGGCATCGGAATTATCGACATATCAAATCCTCAATCACCAACCTTGATCAGCACTTTTGCAACAAAAACAGGGTTGTTTGGCTCAGCTTCTTCAATCGATGTTAGTGGAGACTATGCCTACGTAGCAACAGGAGATAGTATTCAAGTCATTAACATCAGCAATCCAGATGACCCGAGCTTTACCACTAAAATTAATATAGATAGAACTATTTTCTGCTTGGACGGGGTTCGGCATGTAAAAGTATTAGAAGACAAAGTTTATGCTGGACTTCATTGCGGTGCAGAGCTTTACGTTGACTGGGTTATACCCTGGTGGCCTTTAAAGGCAACAGGGCTATATATCTCAGACATATCAAACCCAACAAGCCCAGGAGAACCCGAACCGGTAGAAAAAGTTTCTAGTTTCGTTAGATCTATGGCAGTATCTGATACATCTATCTATGTCTCATCTGGTACTGACTTTTATATCATTAGCCACCCAAACCCAGGCATTCGAGAGGTAAGCGGCCCCTTCTATGCATCAAGCCTCATAGAAAGCATAGCGTACAAAAATGAAAAGTTATATGTTGGTACGCGAGGTGTCGGCATAGAAATCTACGCAGCTGAATATCTCTCTAAAGATAAAGAAAATTCTTCTCCTAGTACCGAATCCTTCATCGTCACTCCAGATGAAATGACCGACATCCAAGTGTTAGATGATACGATATTCGTTACCAACAAGAATACAATAGATAACCAGCATGGGAACCTCATTATTTATAATCAATTACGAGCAAACCAACCAGTATTCTCAGACAACCGAGTAGATACGCCGGGCTTCGCTCACACAGTTTCCATATTGAATAATTCAGTATATATAGCTGATGGAAGATCAGGGCTACAAATCGCTTCTATCGATGAAAACAAAAGGATGACACTGTCTACTAAAGGAAAAGACACTGACGGCTATTCATATGATTTATTGATTGACGCGCCCTTCATCTACTTATCAGATGGTTTTAATGGCACGAAAATCTATACCCCAAACGAAGAGTTTGGCCCTCTGGAAGTTGGCTCCATCTCTCCACCGAAATTTACACTCTTTAACCTGATCATTGCTAAGATAGAGGCAAGCGTCTTATCTGGTAAACTCGCAAAAAAGGGCAACATTATTTTTACCGGCCAATTTCCTGGCCTGGATATTATTGACGTCTCACAACCCGACGCACCCATCAGTATCGACAGCTCAACCTTTGATGGAGAGTTTGTCGGCGGCACACAGTTTTTAGTCAATGGGGATATTGGTTACGCCTTAGTAAACACACTAGCATTTTCAGATGGCACCCTACCTGGGTCCTTAATCAAAGACGTACCCAGCTTTCAAATATATGACCTGCAAAACCCGGCTAGCCCAACTCGAATTGGATTCATCGATATACAGGACTTCCCAGCAGATGTTAGATCAATTGCCGTTAATGGCAACTATGCGTTCGTCGCCTGTGGGATAGATGGCATACGAGTCGTGAACACCGCAGATAAAACGGCACCATACGTGGTACACGCGCTAGACACGCCAGGCACAGCCATGGACGTACTGATCGATCAAAATATATTATATCTAGCAACAAACACGCACGGTTTAGCGATATATGATATCAGCAACCCAGTCGATCTTAAGCTCTTAGGCACTGCAGAAACAGCTGGATTGGCAACCGGCTTAACGTTTCATGAAGACAGTATTTTCGTTGCAACTGGTAACACCGGCGTCATGCAGCTAAATAAAATTAAGCTACCTCAATAACGTGAATTCGGAGTAAGGAATATACACCTTCATTTTGATCTAATTTTGTCTGCGAAAACTAATGGTTGATTAAAAGGAAGGCAGCAGGGATGATCTCAGAGGAATCATTTTGTTTGGTCGATGACTTTTGCAATGAGTTTATGCCTGAGTGGGAATATCAATTGCTCACGAATAAAATTCAAAATAAACCTTGGCAATGCTCACATCTCTAAAGCTATTAAACGAAGATTTGAATTCAAAGAGCACTCGTATTCATTTGTTCGCGTAGCCATATATCTCTAACACCACTAGAACTGATTTCTATTTTTGTTTAGATTTAAAGTACGCTAAAACCTGAGTTTGGACTAAATAAGGGTTTTCGAGACAATAGAAATACAGACACCGATTGCCGCGCAAACCATTCAACCAATACTGCACAAACAGGTTCGTTCATGTGTCCAGGCACTGGCCTACGCACAAGGATACCAACAACCATAAATCGTGTTTTAAATTAAAATTTATGGGCATGGTGTACCAATGTTATGGATAAGTTAATACACCTAAATTTTCAATAATAATGTGATATGAGTTTACATTACTGCCGTGTGAGTTTTTAGGTTTAATTTCTTATCCAATTGCTCGCTTCAACACGGTTTTTGTTTGCGTCCCAAGAGGTATCTTCAGTTGGGTAACAGTAGCACTTTGGTTCGTCGCCCCCTCTTCGATATCGGTGAGTGCGATATTTAAAACCGATGAAGCCTTCTTCTAAGCAGTAATTTTCACAGTCCTCTTTCTCACTGACGTTGTTAAAGTGGCCTAAAATGAGTACTGCAATACAACAGGGAATGCAAATCCATTTATATGTAATTTTTTCAAAAAAAGATGGTTCGCGATTCTTTCTTTTAAAACGCATCTTGGCAACTAACAGCTCATCTCTGTTAGAAACAAGCTTCCTTACGATTGTTTAAATGAGTGAATCTACAAAAACTCATTATTACAGGATTTTCTGCTTGAGTTGCTATGCATCTCAACCGATAACACTTGTAAAAACAAGCTACACTGGCATTCAATTATAGCTTATGATAAATCCTTTTGGCTAAGTAGTCGTTCATCGGGCTGGGATATAAAAATCAATTGAGTCAGCCAGAGTAGTTTATATTGAATTGGCAATATTAGCTGTTTCTTGGTCATTCAATAAGGTAATTCGGCAAGTTTAGGTACAGTCGCCAGAATTTTAACATCATAAAACCGCTTTCCATGCCGTTTTCGCGATTTGCTAGCGTTATCTTTAATGATACCTCCGTGTGAGGCTGGTTTTCGGCTATTCCACATGCGCAATACAACCTTCCACCAAAACTTCAACAATCCGCTTGGTGGTTTACATGTATAATTTTCTATAAGTTCGACTAAGACTAACGTTCTAGTCTATTTATGAAAAAAAGCCACTTCACTGATGAAACGTGATCCGCGGAGGAGTACTTGGTCGAACTCTTCGGTCCAAGAGGGATGGGGCTTATCACTACGTACTGTTGAATAAACAAGCGTTGGTCTTTCTTTTGAACCCCTGGACATATATGCGTCTTAGCTTGTGGCATCTTGAGCGAATTTTACGTTGAGGTAATGATAGTTACCGGGTGCAATGATAATGGAGACAGACCCAAGGGCCTCTATTTCACCTTTTGTCACCGGATTGATTGGGGCTGGAGGATGAATAAATAGACTACCATCATTCAATCGAATGATAGATGATAGACATTCGCGCATTGAAACGGCAACCAGCAAATTTAATTGGATAATCCTTCAACCAAATTCGATCTGTTGAATATTCAGTCAAAACTGTAAAAGACTTTGGATCCATAAGTTTCTCCTGCACTCACAGAAATTATACGCGTGAATTTAAAAATGAAGCGGTTTCTCTAGTATTGGATCAAGGTTATACAGTAGCTCAAGCAGCCAAATCGCTGGGCATTGGTAACAATCGTTTCGCCGAGGATCCTATAAACGAGACCGAATCGGATAATCCTTACCAATATCAAGTAATGCTTGTTCATAGAAATTCATGAGTTGCTGACCATTCTCGAGATCACTAGGGACGGTGAATGTAGGCAATAATTGGTTGCCCAAGGTAATGCTTTGCACGCTAATAATATCTCGGCACCAGGGCGCTTTTAATGGAATACCCCAGCCTGCCCATTTCACTTTATTGCCACCGAAAAAACTGATCTCTTCTTTAGGCCCAGGTAGCGGGCTCACGACGCCCGTAATCGCTCTGCTTCCTTGATTATGAACGACTCTTTCAAACGCTTTGGGGTATGGCGCAAGTTGTTTAATTAAGGTAGCGTTAACCAAGCGCTCAACATGTTGGGCTGGACTTTTTAACCTGCTTGCCATTTCCTCAACTCTTTGTTGCAAGGTATCAGAGCTTGCCATGGGAAGATTCAGCGTATTCGATAACACATTATTGTTACTATTTTCCGCTGCGGCGGTTTTCATAACCAAGGCTAAACGAACAATGGGTGGCGAGTTTGATGTCACCTCGGAATTCTCATGTTGTGCATATATTTGCGCACAGGCATGTGCGAAACAACCCAACAAGACTGCTGACACAGGTACTTTGTGATCTCTTGCATATTTGCGTATCGATTCATAAGGGATACTTTGGCCACGAATCACGGCTGGAGTACTATCAGTTGCTCGATTCGGCGCCTTGAGTGGGCCTATGTCGGCAGGTCGAATCAGTAAATCGGCTACCTTTCCGAGGTACCCAGTGGATCCAACTAAGATTCCAGCTACATCGCGTATGTTCTGCAGCAAACTTTTTGGTGCCGACTGCCCTGCAGAACCTACACCACGAATAGAAGTAGGTTCATCTGCGCTTTCTAGAAATTGTTGTAAACCACGCATCCCATCCGCCAAGGAGTGATGAACTACCGGAAAGAGAACTGCATACCTGGGTGTATCCGCATCTTTAGGTGCAATGTGAGCAAGTACCACTTTCCACGGCGGCTTGCCTTCAGGCAAAGTTTGTTGCAATAACTCTGCATGTTTACCGCTTAGCTCCTCTTCCCGTAAGGTCACTTCTTCAATGTGTTCGTCATAATTCACGTCGACCGTCCTAAGATAGGCACTCTCCACTGCACCATCCGCGTCACGCACTTTCACCAGTAACTGATCATCTCCAGCAATAGGGTGCTTCGTTCGTAACCAATCACTGAGTTGGCTGTAGGTAATATCTTGAGAAAATCTACACGGCCCACGGGCGCAAGGTCATTGGTCATCGCAAATGCTAAGTCAACACTCGTGAGATGACGGATTGGTGCTTGCATCTGGGAGGTCACGTGAGATGGGTTCGTTTCAGACCGCTCGAGTGGTTGAGTTTGCCGAGCACTTTGAGTTGTTGAGCCTATTGTACTTACACCTGAAGTGACAGGCGTGCTCGGTGTCAAATAGGTCATGGTTTTCCTCTCATTCGTTCATCTCGAGTAGAATTTGTTTCAGCTGATGATTTGAATAACACTATAATCTCTAATTCATTGACGCTATCAATATTTCTATTGATCTGTTTTAGTATCACACTTTGAAACTGCTTTTAGAAGCCTAAATTATTACTCAGCTTGCGCGAGACGGCTGATCCTAATTGCTGACCACGGGTTTGATTGAAAATAGAATTAAATATCTTGACCACTAGTTAAGTTCATGAACATCCATCCTAAATTGATGAGCAAACTTTAGCGCAAGATCATCAAGTTCAGCCTCTTTCGCTCTATTAAACAAATCCTGTAACTGCCAGTTTTCAAAGTCTGCAATATTAAAGTGTTCCACATTCAGCAACCTGTCGATAAATGGATGATCTGCAGCAATGATCGCCGACACGAGGAGCTGATAAAATTGGTCTTGATTCAGCTGATCCTCATCAAATTGCCAGATATTTATAAAGTAATTCACTAAATCATCATTTTTTACCGACAAAGCACTAGCAATTAATGTGACAAGTTGATTTAGATCAAAGTCATTTCTGTTGTACTGTGGTAAATCCATAATGTCCCTTGTTATTGTCGCATTCTGGGCACGAATAGACTTATCTAACAATCCAACAATTTGACTCTGTTCAAGCTTATATTTACTAAATCTAGGCAGTTTAAAAATTAATTGAACAATATTATTCTTCTTCTCTTCAATGAGACCACCCAACGTATCTATTAATTCTTTTAGCGTTCTTAAACTGCCCTTCTTATCTAATAGTGTTTCCATTAACATTTTTATTTTAAAAGGGAGCGCTTTCAGCTCTTGCGAAAAACTTTCAAACAACTGTCCGAATTCACTCTGAACTTCATGACTGAGCTTCAATTTGATTGCCGATTCCAACATTTCTTTGTTTGTTGTTGAAGTCAAAGCCAGATTAACCTCATCGCTTACTGTCAGAAAACTGACCATATGACCTAGGGTATCAATAGGAAGATCGTTGATAAGTTGTAGATTCGATTCCTCATCTCTTGTTGCTTCGTCAAGCGCCAAGCTTTTTGTACTATCCAACTTTAGGGGCTCGGGTTCAGAGCCTTCTCCTACAGATGCGAATGTGCTTTGAGTCTCCGTTAGCTGATTGACCGGTAAACTATGTTTGAAGGAAGCTTGTTTTCTAAGCGCTGAAGATGTATCACCAGATTCCATTATATAGTCCCATAAATATTTAACAGACGGAGGTTCAGGTTGAATGTATACAGGTTTCACAACATCGAAACCAGAGAAAAGCACGAAGCGTATTCTATATTGCCGCGATAATATCACTCAATCAAACCATGGGCAATCTAACGCCAGCCCACTGCAAGATCCTATCTCATCGCCGGAGTCAAATTACTCCTTTGCGCATCTCACCATATCCGGGATTAATTGATTTAAAAATGAAGAGTCAATAAGCTTCTAGAATTGACACTGGTTTCGGCCTAATTCCTTGGCTTGGTAGAGTTTATCATCAGCTGCTTTTAATAAAGTCTGTGCATTATCAAAGGCTTCATCTTGATTTTGTGTTGCGATACCTACACTAATGGTTACAACATTGGCAGCACTAGAATATTCATGCTTAATGTTTAACGATCTCACTACATCTAGTAGCTCTTCTGAGACCTTCACCGCTTCTTCGACTTCAGTATCAGCCAAAGTAACGACAAATTCTTCGCCACCATAGCGAGCCAAACAATTTCCTAAAGGTTGAATTTTTTTCTCCATCGCGCCTGCTACTTTAGCTAAGCAATCATCCCCTGCACCATGACCATAGTGATCATTAAACTGTTTAAAGTGATCAATATCGAGCATAATGATAGACAGCGGCTTTTTTTCACGTTTAGCGCGCTGCCACTCCATATCGAAGCGCTCGACAAAACCTAAACGATTGGTAATGCCTGTTAGATGATCATGATGCGCCAAGTCATGCAACTTCTCGTTAGCAAGTTTCAATTCACGACGCATCTCAGCGATACGGGACATGGCTAACAACTTAGCCTTTATAATAATACTATCAATTGGTTTGGTAATATAATCATCACCACCAGCCTCAATAGCTTTATAATAGGTGTCAGGTTTCATATTTCCCGAGAGGAATATAATGGGAAACCATTTGCCACATGATAAGGTGCGCACCCTATGCGTCGTTTCAATACCACTCAGACCCGGCATTTCGACGTCGATTAACATTAAGTCAGGTTCTTGCTTCATGCAATAATCAATCGCCTCCTTACCGGAGGCTACAGTGAAAGCGATATGGCCTAGCTCGTCAATAATGCGCGCCAAAGATTTCCGAACTAAGCTGCTATCATCCACAATGAGTACTTGCATCTAGCCTTGCATTGCAATCAAACATTCCTAACATTTAAACAGCGTCAACTTAGTTTAAGGTTAGGCCTGAATAGTGGATTCAACCACTATGCAAAAAATTAAGAAACGGCAAAAAATTAAGAAACGGCCTGGAATACTGGTTTTAAATACAGTATAGTTAGTCAGGTAGGCAATTGATGACAGTCTTCACTGTCGGGGTATAGCAGCCTCGCGCTTCATACCCCTTTTTTGTATATTCTTACCCAAACCAGCTCATATGAAATGCTATCATTTAACCCCAAACGAAACCCACCCTTCTTTCTTGAAAAGAAAGATCATTCACTTTGATATGGATTGCTTTTATGCCGCTGTTGAGATTCGTGATAACCCCAAACTAAAAGGAAGACCAGTTGTTATTGGCGGTTCTCCCAATTCTCGTGGGGTAGTCTGTACTGCCAGCTATGAAGCCAGGCAATATGGTATTCATTCTGCTATGTCATGCGCTAAAGCAAAAAAATTATGCCATGACACAATCTTTATTTCACCAAACTTTGAGAAATACAAAGCAGCTTCAAATCAAATCCATTCAATCTTCAAATCTTATACTGATTTAATCGAACCACTATCTCTGGATGAAGCCTACCTGGATGTAACTAACAATCATCAGCAACTCTACGCAGTAAAAATAGCTAAGCGTATTCAAGAAGAAATATATCAAACAACTGGTCTGACAGGCTCCGCTGGCATTGCACCCAATAAACTCATTGCTAAAATTGCCTCAGATTTCAGAAAGCCCAATGGCATGACTCTCGTTCTACCAGAACAAGTGTCAACATTTATAGGGCCTCTCCCTTTAAGAAAGATTAGTGGCATTGGCCCGGCAAGTGAAAAAAAGCTCAATGCTCTAGGGCTACATGCTTGCCATGATGCATGGGCCTATGATTTAAAAGATCTACAGAAAATGCTTGGGACACGAATGGGGGAATGGCTATACCTGAAGTCACGGGGTATTGATGAAAAGGGCGTTCAAAACAACAGAGTTAGAAAATCTTTAAGCGAAGAAACAACCTTCCAAAGTGATTTGATTCATATACCGGCATTGGAAGAACAGCTCACTCATTTAACACAATCAGTAACTGAAAAACTTCGTTTAAAAAATCTTTCCGGTAAAACCATCACCTTAAAGGTGAAATACGCTAATTTTGATCAAATAACCCGAAGTAAAACGCTCAGCAAAAGTACTAACAGCGAGCAAGTCATTTTTCATATCGCCAAAAGCCTGATGCTAAAAACCGAAGCTGGAAAAAGAAAAATTAGGCTACTAGGCTTAACACTATCTAAACTGGCAGGCTAGCAAGTGAGCTTGGACATGCTTATAAATTTTCAATATTCTCTAACACTTGCCTAGCTTTTATCTTCAGAGCATTCTGTTGATTTCCATCCATTTTACTCCAACTCTTATATACCATGCTCATTCTTTGGTTAGATTTAAATCGATCAACATGCTGAGAAATAAAATACCAATATAAACTATTAAGTGGGCAGGCAGTATCTTCAGTTTTTTGTTTTACTTTGTAATAGCAGCTTTTGCAATAGTCGCTCATCTTGTTAACATAGCTACCGCTGGCAGCATAGGGTTTGGTAGCAACAATTCCTCCATCAGCAAACTGCGTCATACCACGTGTATTGGGCATCTCCACCCATTCAATGGCGTCAATATAAATCCCCAAATACCATTCATCAACTTCATCGGGATGAATGCCTGTTAACAAACAAAAATTACCCGTAATCATTAAGCGCTGAATATGATGCGCATAAGCATGGTCCAATGACTGAGTGATTGCTTGATGCAAACAATGCATCTTTGTTTTTCCTGTCCAGAAAAAGTTGGGCAATTTATGCCTTGCTTCTAGATGGTTTTTTTCAGCATACAGAGGCATGTTAACCCAATAGATACCCCGGATAAACTCCCTCCAGCCAATGATCTGTCTGACAAAGCCTTCAATTTGAGGTAAAGATATGTGCTCTTGGTGCGACTCCCAATGCTGAATCGCAGTATTGATGACTTCTAAGGGACTAATCATTTTAGTATTTAAAGCAAATGAGATTCTTGAATGATACAAACTCCATTTATAAGCTGTATTGCTCGTCATTGCATCCTGAAATCGACCAAAGCAAGCCAGCTGATGTTTGCAAAAATAGTCGAGCAACGCCAAGCTTTGCTCACGATTTACTGGCCAGATAAGTTGATCACCACATCGGCCAATGGTCTTTATGTTATGACAATGAATTCTGTCTAATATTTCAGTCGTATCGTTTTCAAATAGTTTTGGTTGAGGAATGCTCTCCAGGTCTTTGGCTTTTAATGCCGAACGATTGTCAGCATCATAATTCCATTTACCCCCTAACGGCTGATCGCCTTCCATCAGCAAGTTGAGACGCTTTCGCATGCGTCGGTAAAAGAACTCCATTTTGCTGTGCTTATTAGCTTTAAACTCTTTTCTAATATCAGGGTAAGGCAATAGAAAGTGTTCACTTTCATGGCGACTCACAGTGATATTCTCTGGTCTAAATTGATCAAGCTGTTGAAGCAGCCTATATTCATCCGGGCGTTGGTAGTCAAAATACCCAATGTTATGCTGTTTAATCATTGAGATAAGCAAATCAACCAGTGTCTGGTGGTTTTTGGTTTCATCAAGGGTAAGATATATGACCTGATGACCTTTAGTTGCTAACGCATTCGCAAAATGCTGCATAGACAAAAAGAAAGCACATGTTTTTTGGATATGGTGCGTCGTGTATTCTTGTTCTTGTTTGAGCTCAGCAATTAAATAAGCACAGGCAGGATCCTTCTGTTCGAACCAAGAGTGATTGATGTCTAGCTGATCGCCTAATATTAGCCTTAACCGGTTTGTACCCTTATTCAGAGGATAAGAGATAGAAGAGATAGGTTTCATGATTTATCCTCTACCATCGTTTTCGTAGATCTATTCTTTTTGCACCGTTTAGAGCAGTACTTCACTTGCTCCCAGTCCCTCTCCCACTTTTTTCGCCAACTAAAAGGCTTCTTACATATCAAACAGCTCTTTTGTTCAAGATAAGGTTTTTTATGCATGCTGTAATCCAAAGTAAATTGAAAAAGATTTCATCATTTTGGGCTGACATGTCGAGACAGTATCTCAGGAATTGCCACCTGGACTTCATCTCGTTTTCGGTAAGACCACAGTCTCTCTCTTGCCTCTTTCGCTGCTTTTTTTAAATCAACCATTGGCTTTGGGTAAGTTGTAATAGCAGATTTATTTTTTGCTAAATGTTGCCATGGCTCATGTATTTGTTCTTCATTCAACGATTCAAGTTCAGGACACCATTGCTTAATGAACACCCCTTTAGCATCTCGGTCCATGGATTGTTTAATGGGATTATAGATTCTCACAATATTGATACCGGTCACCGAAGCTTGCATTTGTACTTGTGGATAGTGAATGCCAGGTTCAAAATCAAGAAAATATTGCGCTAAGCGTGGGCTCACTAATCTCCAATCAATATTTAAATGATGTGTGACAAAACTCACTAGCATTGCCCGCATACGAAAGTTAACATAACCTGTATTTTTTAAACATCGCATGCTTGCATCAACAAGAGGTATACCAGTGTTTCCATCAGCCCAGCGCTCCAAATCCTTGTTAACCTGGTCATCCGTTCGATATGGATAATCTTTGTACCCTGGATTTAAAGGCTCATGTTCCATACTAGACTGGCTTTCAAATTTCTGAATAAAATGGCAGTGCCAATGTAGTCTTGATTTAAAAGCAGTCAAGGGCTTGTGCCACTGGCTACGAAACCCTCCAGAATCAAGAACATACTTTTGCGTACCTTGATACACTTGTCGAAGGCTGAGGTTACCCCACGCAAGATAAGGTGAGAGTCTTGAACAGTGAATTCGGCTTTCACTTGGGCTCGATACTGATCTTCTGTAAGCCAAGCTTCTTTCTGATAGAAAGCTATGCAGTGTTTCACGAGCCTTTTTTGGTCCACCGCTTTGAAAGAGATGATTTGCTAAATGGTAATTTTCAGATAGTTCAGGCTCATTATACTGCTCTAAAACCACCGGTTGATAACGGCCCCAGTCTGGTGTTTCTGTAGAGGCAGTCATGATTTTATTCCAATTAGTTTCCCAGTTTCCCCGATGAGTAAGTCCCCTTATCACAGCACCAGTGGGATGTTCAAACCATTTAACATGGTGATGCTTACACCAATCTAAGACTTCTTTATCGCGATCAAATGTATTGATTAAGCCAATTTCTTGGTGACTGTAAAGGTCGAACTGATACTTTAATGACAGCCGGTTGAGCAGTGAAACCATTGGCTCCGAGAAATGGTAGACCTTACCGCCATAACGTTCCAACTGTTGATTCAGATCTATTAAAGACTGCCTAACAAATTGCCAATGTCGATTTGAGTAGTGTGGGTCAGATATCAGCATCGGCTCAAAGTTATAGATCATGAGGGTGGGAACACCAGTTGAAAATGCTTGTTTGATCGGCGCATGATCTGACAGTCTCAAATCACGTTTAAACCAAACAATATTAATCATTGCTTTATCTTTTTTCTTGAAATCAACTTTAAGGATATCAGTCATGATAGTTCTTCTATTGGTGGCTCAAGCGGCCACCCAACCGCATCGATAGCATCATGACTCAGACACGTATCATTGCCTTTCCATTTGTTAATAAAAATTTTCTGAGGATCATAAATTTCAGTTTGCTTTTCCAAATTAAAATGCCGTAATCCACGCGGATCTGCCCCAGTACCTGCTAGATATTGCCAATTTCCCCAGTTCGAGGCCACATCATAGTCAACGAGTTGTTCTTCAAAGTAAGCAGCGCCATATCGCCAATCTAATTTAAGTTCGTTTACAAAACAGCTTGCAACCAATTGGCGACCTCGATTGGACATATAGCCGGTAGCGTTCAGTTGTTTCATGCATGCATTGACGATGGGATATAAGGTGTTGCCTTGGCACCAACGCTGGTATCGCTCATCATAGAAACTAGTGAGTGGTTTGCTATTCTGAATACCCTTAAATGTGAATAGCTTGTAACTGTGCTTATGGGCATACCACTGAAAGTATTCGCGCCATAGAAGTTCAAAATAAATCCAATAGGTAGACTCATTCGCTCCTTTACGTGATTCATGTTGCTTTAAAAGGTGGGCAACATGCTTAGGAGAGATACAACCATGGGCTAACCAAGGAGAAAATTTGGTTGAAGCACCCCACTCATCCAACACATTACGCGTATGCTTGTAGGTTTGCGCATGATTCTGACTAAAGTATTGCGTGAGATGAACCAGACCGGCGCGTTCTCCACCCTTAAATTGACCTGTACTTGAAGCGTAATCGGGCAATGCCGCACGCCATTCCTTTTTTTCAATCAGAGGCCTGGAAAAATCGTACGGTCTAGGCATTGGAGCGGCAACCTTTAAGTCAGACTGTTCGATTAGCTTTCGAAACTTTGAGAAGGTGGCCGGTAAGTCATTTATAGGAAAAGGGAGTTCATCAGACTTGTATAACGTATGCGTATCCAGACGAATGAACTCAATATCAGGTATAAGATGTTGTACTTGTCCTATGGTTTTTCGTTCATAGTAACCAGCATGAACACTGACATATATTCTGGTAACCTTGTAATCCTGGTATAGTTGTTTAATCAGCTTGACTGGGTGCTGATAATAGACGTTCAAGTGTTGCCCATGAAGGTTCAGCTGGGCATCAAGACAATCGATGGATTCACGCAGAAATCGATATCGTATGGCACCCATAGACTTGGACAAAAAACGCCCAGTGCTAAATAACTTTGGATCAAAGCAGTAAACAAAGCCGATAACAGGCTCTCGACATAATGCATGACTTAGTGCAGGATTATCCGATAATCTGAGATCATTGTTAAACCAGTAGATAGCGTTAGACAAGTGCTCTCCTTCTAGGAATGAAATACGAATCAAAGTCATCTATAGAAATAAACTACCAGTAAAACTTTGGTATGTCATGTAGAATGCTATTTGGCCATCGATTGTAGGCAAAACAAGTGATACCTTTGAGAACGCAAGAAATACCTGCAGTTGACACCACAGATCTGGCCATCCAGGCAAAGAAACTGCCTGAGTCGCCTGGCGTCTATTATTTCCTCAATAATGAACAATATCCCGTCTATATTGGCAAAAGTATTAATTTGAAGCAGCGCGTTCTGAGTCACCTTTATGCTGCGAATCGAGACTCAAAAGAGAACAAAATTGCTAGATCTTCTTCAACAATTTCCTTTGAGATCACCTCTGGTGAATTAGGTGCCTTGATTCAAGAAAGCGTACAAGTTAAGAAGTTTCTACCAGTCTATAACCGCCAATTGAGGCGTCAAAAAAAAGTATTAACATGGAAACTAGATAACACTAAGCCTTATCATCGTTTAATATTGGTTGAAGCAACATGGCCACCAGCGGGCGGTAGCCGATATACTGGACTGTATCGATCAGCTACTCAAGCAAAAAATACATTAGAAAAAATTGCTGCAGATCATATGCTATGTAAAAAAGTGTTAGGACTGGAGCGCGTTAAATCCACATGCTTTGCCTATCAACTAAAAAAATGTCTTGGCGCTTGTAAAGGTCTCGAAAGTTTTGAGTCGCATAATCTGAGATTAGCAACGGCACTTGAAAAAAAAGCCGTTAATCATTGGCCATTTCCTGGCCCCATCGGGGTTATTGAGAATCAAGCCACCGATGCCTACATATTTGATCAGTGGAACTATCTCGGAACATCACCTACAAAAGAACTCAGTCACAGAACGCTCTCTTCGACAAAGAGTCAATATGTGCTTGATCGGGATACTTATAGAATTCTACTGAGTTCATTAACAAAGAAGCATAACGGACTCAATATAGTTTCCTTATCTGCCACCTAAGAATTGAAGATATTTATAGCATGACTTTTTCAATGTGAAAGAGTATATTTGCAAGCTCACTTAACATCAATGATTATAAAATACCCACGAACTCATAAAAGCTGATCAATTCATCTTGAGGCAAGCCATCCGCACTGCTAAACGCAGCTTCTCCCGCTGTATCACCTAACCATTGATTATATTCATCTCGACTCCAGAACCCATCACCATCGACATCATATGCATCAAAGGTGTCTCCATCAATGCCAACTGCACTGGCTGCATCCTTACCAATTTTCTGATCTGCGGATCCATCCAATTGGTCAAATGCTCCAAAAACGCTGCCACCAAATGTATCCCCGAACCAATCATTGTATTCTGTACGATCCCAATCTCCACTTTTATCATGATCATATGCCTTAAAATCTCTTTCACTATATCCATATTCTTGAAATTCCAAGTATTCAGCAAGCGTCACACCTCCATTTCCATCAGAGTCCATAACGTTATTGTAGAGATTTCTATAGTATTCAATATGAGGACTATCCTCTGTTGCCCCAATAAGATTTAAGAAATCTTCAAAGCTTAAATCACTATCGCCACCAGAAGCTTCAATGAATCTATTGGCCCGATCAACATACTCAACAAATGATACACCTTCTTGCCCATCAGTATTAAGATTCGCTCCAAAATTATCATCATAAGCTTGCTCGTAAAGCGCTCTATCTTCTTCACTCCCACCATTCGCTATTCGATAATTGACATACTCTTCTTTCGTTATGATTCCATCTCCATTTGAATCAAGCTCGGCAAACCTCTGTGTAATAACTTCTCCATTTTCAGTTGTTACGTACCCTTTACCGGTTTCAGGGTCGATATAGTCTGGCGTTTCATCTGGGCCAGCTTCTCTAATGATACCCATGCCTTCTAACGTTTCTAATTCTGTAGTGCTTAATCCGTCTCCTCCATGGATCTTATCTAGATAACCAAATGAACCATTTTTAAATTCGACAAACTCTTGGAAAGTAACATAGCTGTCGCCATCTGTATCCAAACCAGCTAATTCAGGATGATCATCAACACTAATCATGCCATCTTTATTTTTATACGTTTGAAATTCATTGAGTAATGCTTCTCCGTTATCAGTCAGAGCAAACTCGCCGTTCTCAAATACAATAATGTCATTCTCAATAAGAAAATCGACTTCTTCAGGGCTCCACTTTTTATCCCCATCTCCAATACCTTCAATTAATACTTCCCGGCTTTTCTTCCCACCTTTTCCACTTAAGCCATCAATTTTGATCTCTCCTCCACTTAAGTAGCCATCTCCAGCATCTTTTCCTTTTCCTTTTCCTTTTCCTTTTCCTGTATCTAAAGTGAAGAAAATCTCACTGACTTCTTCGCCATGAATTAGGTTATCGAATCTTTGCTGACTGCCAGGATCTACAGGGCATGTTGGCACATATTGCTCAGGGCAGTGTTTTTTTCCATGACCATGACAAACATCATAACTTTTGGGCATTTCAGTTGATCCTTTTGGCTAGCACAAGATTAAAAAGTGATATTATTATAATTCCCTTAAAAAGATAAAAAATATAATCAGTGTTGAATTTAGTTATCAAGCTTTATCAGTTGTAAACTCTTGTTCTATTGTTCTTAAAATTGAAGCTCTAACTCAAACAGCTATTTTAGGTTTTTAATTTTTTCTACACAAAATCGTCAATTAAGAAATCATTACCACTCTAGCCTATACTCATTTTGAGACGCCATTCGAGCTGTAAAAATGATACATGATGTTGTTAATAAATTGGTATATTGGCTTAATGGTTGTGGTGCATCGCTTGAAGGCGTTACCATTGACCTAAGTGCTGATGGTATGAGATGTCTAAAATCGACAAGATACCACTCAAGATTAGACCTTTTCATTCCTACTAGTTGCATATTTTCTAGTTTAAAATCGGTTTCCAGCCCAATAGGGCAAGCAATAGATAATAGCAATCAAAGATTTCATAGCGATGTTTATATTCTCGCCAATCTTCTTTATGAAAAATATCAACCGAATTCAATTTGGCGGCCATATCTTGATACACTTCCTCAAAAGTATGAACCCTTTCAATTTCCAGTACAATTTAATGCAGAGATTTTAAACTACCTCGACGGTACTGGATTCAAATTAAAAACAGAATGTGCTCAACAATATGAACATAACTGTTTCCAACGCTTAGTGAAACATGTAAGAGGGTTTCACTACAACTTTGATGAGTATCTTTGGGCAGGCATGACACTCCAAAGTCGTTCATTTAACTATTACTATGCGCCATTAAATTTTGAAGCAACAGCATTGATACCTTTTATTGATATGGCAAACCATGAACTAACTGCTTCTAATACTTTTTCATATCAACCAACCAAGGACAAAAATGGATTCAGCATCACATCCAACCGTCCTATTCAGGAAGGAGATGAAATCAATATATCATACCAATATTCAGGACATGATTATTATACAAACTATGGATTTGTTGAAGCACAAACAAGTATTTGTAGTGGAATATGGGGGGCACTCATTACGCCCGAAAGCATATTAAAAGAAGACTCAAAAAAGTCTACAACATTTTTATCCAAGGACAAACCAAAAGCCATAGAAAAACTAATTGACCATTTTACCTCAGAAGTAATCACAAAAAAAAATTGTTCTAGCCAGAGAGCAAAAATCATAGTTTTAGAGAAACTAATAGCGCTATGTAAAATACAAAAATCCAACCTATCCGACAACCCACTGATTAATTCAGATGCAGAAAAAGATCAGTTTTCGAGTCAGTTTGGAAAACATTTAATGGAGAACCTCATTTCTATTATATCTCATGAAGGGCTATTACTAGATTATCTAATATCTGTTTTTGATAAAAGGAGAAAAATTCTACACAATAAAGTCAGAAAAAAATAATTGCTATACCGCAAGGTCAGTTATATGTTAGCTTAGATAGAATGAAAACCCACCCTCTCTAAAAAAGCTCACTGGACAACCATACATATTCACAGTAGAGTATTGCGCTGTATTTGAAGCAGTGATGTAGCGTTAGGCACAACTTCAGCAGTGCGAATCATAAATGAGCTTCCTTCAAGCTAGTTATCCTAACTAGCATACAAGGGATGAACCACAACCTTATTTATTACTATGCCAACTCATTACCGCCAAGGTGTACTCTTATTATTACTGGGTGAGTTTCTACTAGTTGCCATGGCTGCAACCATTAAAGCCATCGACACCGATATACCCCATACCATGCTTGTATTTTGTCGTAATGCCTTTGGTCTATTTTTTTTAATTTCATTGATGAAAATACAAGGGAAGACCTTCGATGATCTAAAAACACCCTGCCTAAAGCCTCTACCGGTGTAAGCGCCATGTATGGGTTCTTCTATATCATTCGACATATACCCTTAGCGGAAGCCACCTTAGTCAAGATGTCCGCCCCTTTCTTTATACCCCTAGTTGCTTACTTTTGGTTAAAAGATACCGTATCGGTACGCACCGGCCTAAGCATTGTCATTGGTTTTATCGGCGTGGTTATTATTCTAAGGCCAGGTACGGAAACTTTTAATCCAGTGGTGCTCTGGGGACTTCTAGCCGCCTTGCTCGCCAGTATCGCAAAAGTGACGATACGAAAAATGGCTTCCACTGAACACGCTGTTCGAATCGTGATATATTTTGCTTTTTTCAGCACACTCTTTTCATTATTTCCTGCCTTATTCCAATGGCAGCCGGTTAACCTTACCACCTGGGGACTCTTTGCGCTGAGCGGATTATTAGGCACCTTAGGTCAGTTAACCATCACAGAAGCATATCGCATTTCACCCCCAGGAAAAGTAGGCTTATACACCTATTCGACCATTATTTATGCCAGTTTACTGGGCTGGTGGTTTTGGGGAGAGCACCTAAACTACTACACCATTATTGGTTTCATCTTTATTTTGAGTGCGGGCATTATCAATTACAGAAAACCATAGTTTATTCTAAAACTTGATCATTGCATTAGTCGTTTTAATTGCCAATATGTAGTATCTTTTAGCCTGTTTATATAGAAGAGATATAGAATTACTGATGGGAATACAACAATCTAGCCTTAGAAAAACTGACCCACATTCTGTGAATAACAGCGCACTCCGAGGCGTAGAAAATCATGAATCAACACCTACGGCGGCCCATCATGATTCTGCAAAAAAAATTCAACGTCTGGCTCGAAATTATATTCACAAATGCCGTTCACCAGTAGATTCTAACATGACTGGTGACATGCAGCAAAGCAGCCTAAACCATAGACTATCCGATATCTACGCACTGAGTCGAGAGTCCATTACAAACAAAGGCTGTGTTGAATATACATTACCTGAACACATCAGACTGACCATCGAAGCGCTAGGGGGTCATGCACACTCAACGAGAGCCACTAAACAGCTGAACATTCCTGCGAGTTTATTAGCGTATTTTGACCTGCTGATACAGCATATATTTCCTGATAAACAGACAATCCGAGTGGAAAGCAAAGTTGTCATAAATCCAAGAACCACTTATTACCATATTGATGGTAGAGAATCAGAAAATCATCCATGTATTAGGGTATTGGTTCCATTGTCGAGCGACCGAGGCACCTACTACATTTCACGCGAAGATAAAGAGCTGTGTACGGAGCAATCTACTCGATCAATCGAAAATAGATACGCGACCGCCATCGACGCTAGCGCCGTTCCCACAGAGAGAGTAAAAGAAGCCGACGCTAACAAGGCATTAATATTGCTTAAATCAACCTGTAGCTTACCTAACACAAAAGCCAATAGCGTGTTCCGAAGCAATAGCCTCACCCATGCGACACCAAGCATTGAAAAAAGGGGTGACCGTTACTTATTAAGGCTTTCTTACGTCTTAATGCCTATTGATGCAGAGTAAATCTTCATCCAAAATTAACATTTCTCTTTCTACCAGTTATTCTTTATCCGCTATTTTCTTTACTGGATCGACTGTCTCGGCAGCCCAAGTCTTAATGTGTAAATCTCTTTGCGGGAAGGGAATTTCAATATCATTTGCTTGGAGCGCCTCCCAGATATTCATCAACACCAAACTACGTACATTTGCTAAGCCATTTTGAGGGTCTTTAATCCAATAACATAAATCAAAATTAACTGAACTATCACCAAACTCAACCAAATTACAAACTGGTTCCGGTTGCGAAACTACTCTATCTACATCAGAAGCCGCTTGAATAGCTAAGCGCTGAATTTCCTTGAGGTTCTGAGTCGCATAAGAAACACCAAAACCGGCATGCTGTCTAACCACACGATCAGAGCGCGACCAATTGATCACACCCTCACTCATAAACCGATCATTTGGGATCAGCAACTCAGTTCCATCCCTAGTTCTTAAAGCAACGTAACGAGAGTGCATCCCCGTTACCCAACCCATCACACCATCAATCTCTACAGTATCACTGGGCTTGATAGACCGATCTGCTATGAGTGTAAACCCAGCAACAAAGTTTGCAACAATCCGCTGCAAACCTAACCCTAAGCCTAAACCGACCGCGCCACTAAAGACCGCTAAGGTTGCTAAATTAAACCCAGCAATCTGCAGTGCGATCAACAGGGCAACAACAGGCAGTGCAATGTTAAGAATTTTACTGATTAAGGCTTTTAAGGCTGGGCTTAACTCATCAATTTTACTCAGTTGCTGCTCAGCGATCTTACTGAAAAAGCTAGCTAGCCAAAATAAGACCCCAAAGTACAACAAGGTTCGTATCACATCGAGTAGGCTAATTTTAATTGGTTGCCCATCCTCATCCTTTCCTAGCGGTACACCTAAGGATTGAATCTGTTCGATCACTGGCCCTAACGCACCAAATGCATCCAGCGCAGCGATAGGCCAAGCCACATAAAATGCTAACCGAGACCAAAAGGGAGATTGGATCACCAAGGTAACAATGCGGACAATAATCCATGCATTCATCAATGCCAAAGCAGCAGCTATCCAACCAGTGGCTAACCCAGCACTACCGAAGCCAATTCTCATCACTGTTAGAGACAAATAAAGTGCGATAGGCAAAGCAATAATAGCGAAAGCTTGAACGATGCTCCTCAACCTGCCTTCTGGTACTCGCTCAACTACCCTTGCATTTAAGAAGCTTTGCAACTGAGGGCTAAAAATAACAGCAGGTACAAGCGCTGCAAGAATAGCAATAATTTGAATGCCAACACCAAATACCAATAAATTGGTGTCTACCCAATTCCAAGTATTTTCTACTAAGGTTTTCAACTCGTTAATAGGTATGATCTTATTGATCGCCGAACTTTCAGTCACAGGGTGCTCCTATCAAAATTAGTGTAATAAACAAGCCTTTATCTCAGTTGCTTTTGACATCGCAATCATTCGTTTTCGGACATCCATTGGTTCAGCTACCGGTTCGTCAAAAAAGAAACGAGCGGTCCGATCACCCCAAGCCACATCAAAGCCATAAGCATTCACGCCCACCATAGTCGGCCCACCATCATCCAAAACAAGGCCGGCCGTCTGGGCATAACGTATCATCGCATCTCTATGATCTTGATTCATATGATCAATAATACTTTGCTGATCTTCAGTACTCAATGGATTACGCAAATCTTGGACCTCGGGCACTATCCAACCCATTTTCGAAAAACCTGCAATAAAACGTAATTTTAGAATGCTTAAACGAAAGAAATCAAAATCCAAGTTCAGATGATAATCTTTGTTACTGGGCCAGTAAGCATAAAATCGCCCAGCTGCCGACTGAATATCTGATTCACCCTCTATGCGCACTGCATCACAAAGTACAGTCAACCTTGCAGAAGCCTGTGGTTCATCATTCGAAACCGCTTGAACAAAAAGTGAAATTTTTGGATTGTCCAGTATGTTCTTAGTATGCTGAGCCAAACGACTGATCAATGTGACAAGGGTCCCGTCATCTGCTATCACATAAGGAATCACTGACCCAAAAGGATAGCCCGGGCACTCCGCCGAATGAGAAGAAAGCACCGCAGATCGATAGCTCATTAAAAAAGTGTAAGCCTGCTCTTTAATGGACATAAATTCTCCTTATCCAATTAAGAAGCCCTATATTACCAACAAGGCTTAGTTTAATTGAATTACCAGAAAAAATCATGAGCACAAATTACTACTGCTGCCTAACTGTTTTAATTTAGGAAAAAACATGTTTGATGCATGCAAATCGATCTTTGCAGAAAAAGCAAATATGTTTCATAATGCGCCTTTCATAGTAATCCCAATGAGAGCCAACCAAAGCCACAGACAGTTTGCAGACTAGCTCCTAGCCACGAAACAGTGATATCAAATGCCACAATCATCTCAATTTAAAAATAGTCTTCGCATAGCTGTGGTGGGAACCGGTGCCATAGGTGGTTATTATGGAGGTCGATTGGCAAAACAATATGACACGCATTTTTTTGCGAGAAGCGACGTAACACATTTGCGTCAATACGGTCTAAAAGTCGACTCAGTCCAAGGCGATTTTATTTTACCAAAACTAAGTGCTAGCACACTGGAGGAGCCTACAGAGCCGTTTGACCTAATCATTGTAGCGGTAAAAACCACGTCCAATCTAGAAATTGCTGCTCAATTGAGCGCATTGATACATACCTCGACAGTCGTACTGATTATTCAAAATGGTCTACACGTTGAAGAAACTTTTCATCGCCACTTGCCTAATACCCGGTTGGTAGGAGGGCTTGCTTTCATATGCGCTCAAAAAAAAGGGCCTGGATGGGTTGAGCACCAAGACTATGGGACATTGAAAATTGGAAACTATCATAAAACATCAAATACCGATTTAAATGAACTGCGGTCCCTATTTGAAGCATGCGGTATAACCTGTACTGTTACACCCAACCTATCTTACACTCGATGGGAGAAACTGGTTTGGAATGTTCCTTTTGCCAGTTTGTGTGTCATTAACAATTGCACAACACAGGCGCTACTATCTGACCCCACCCATCGACATCACTTGAAACAGCTGATGCAGGAAGTCATCCAAATTGCCGTCGTTGATGGGCATGAGCTGCCAATGACCCTGGCTGAAGAAATGTTGAAGAATACCGATAAGATGGTCGATTACGCGCCATCTACATTGCTTGATTACCGATCAGGCAAGCCGATTGAGCTTGATGCCATCTTCAAAGAGCCAATGCGTGTTGCTAGTAACCTAGGAGTGAAAGCGCCTCGATTCGCTGAAGTCGTTGAACAATTGAGCCAACTGTAGCAGCAATTACTATGGAACATTCTATGATTGCTCGACTTACTTAACTCTCCGTTATATATTGAAAATAATTTATTCTACATTCTACATCACGCTCTGATTTATCTAAATGTTTAGCTATGACAGGAATTGATGTTTCGGCGTTATAGAAAACTGAACTTAAAAAACGCTTTAATATCTTGTCCTGTTCTGGAGTCCATTCTCCAAAACCTGGTTCAACTGAGCTTTCTGAACTATCACTCTCAAAGCGCTCGGATTCTTTAGAGTGAAACGCCCCTGATCTTGATGATTGACCTACCTGCGAATCAGTTCTAATATGCTTAGCAAGTGCAGCGGGTGACTGGCTAGCCTCCAAATCAGACCTAGACCTCTTAGCAGTTGTTGCGGGTGCAGGTGTTGAAGCTTGTCTTTGCCGTTGATACAGACCAAAGAGCGCTTCAACTGAATTTAAATTCGGGTTTGTAAGCTTATCCGAGATCATGATAAGACACCCCTTAGCCGGAGTATCCATGGCCCTACGAATCTCATTAAAATGTTCGTCTGCTAGATTATATCTGCTCGCCACATCCTGTTTTGGCTTGTAGTCCGGACGTCTAACAATACCGGACAACATACCAGATATACTTGGCCCAAACTCGCCATCTTGTTCAAAAGGAACTTCGTATACATCACCACGACTGACATTGATTAGGTCTCCATCTAAAGTCACACTATTTGGATCCTCAAACACATATACCCTTCCATGCTGACAGGTTTCTACATCTGGCTTAATTTGCACTAAGTGACCTGTCGATGTTACAGACACTCGTAGCGTCTCTCCATCTGTTACAAGCCGCCCTGCAGCACGAGCATCATATTTATTGTATTGTTCAGGGTTTTGTACTGTCTTTGACTTAGGTTTTGAATCCTCCTGTCCTCCTAACTTAAATGTCAGCGAAGTAGGCAATGCATAAGTGAGTATATAAGTCATTAGTGCGCCTCTTTATAGCATACAAAATAATAAAGAACTACTGGGCTAAATTTAGGATTAAGCAGACCTTAATATAGTTTAACTAGACTTCATTAAGCAAACGATTTACTTCAATCTATTGATAAAAAAAGAATGAAGACAAATCCAGGTTGCCGAAAACACTAATCAATTAATCTATAATAGAAATCCATGATATTAGCGTTAGTCAGATAATTTCAAATACAATATAATTCCACCCTCTAATAGACACCAAACAGAATACATATTGGATCATAAAAAATGAAATTTGCAGCGCTATCAGCTTTTGCAACAACTTGCCTTGCCTTCCAAGGCCCTAGCGGAAGTTTTTTAAATTTCGGAAGGAAGCCTGCTCATTTATTTAAGCTAAACCCATCAGAAACCAACTCATTCAAAAGAGACACCTCTACCTTTTTATCACATGATGATCATCAGGATTTAAGATTACCTCTATTAGACAGCTGCATTTTTCATACAATACAAAATAGACACGAATCACTCAAGTTAATAGATACCCTATTACAGCGATTAGAAGACGAAAAAAACCTTTCATTCATTCCTAGAATCATTGATCTGATTGCGCTAAATGACAGTTCAGCATTTGATCACAGCCCTGTTAAATCGGCAGTAAATATCATTAGTGTTCTTTCAATGGCTGGCAATGAGGAATGGGAATCTGGCCGATTAGAATTTTTCAAGCAGGTCTTTGATTGGGCAATAGCGTTTACCCAATCAAACCACCCAACACAACTGGGATCCGTTGGTAATCAATTGCTGTCAGCAGCTGATCAGTTCACAGAGAGCGAAGATAGAAAAAAGTTACTCGACATTGCCAATCATTTTTACAATCAGAATATTTCATCCTTTTCCAAGCTAGATGCTCAGCAAAGCAAAACCGTCAGGAAATCTTTAGAGAAAAGCAAAGTTCATAAAGACAAGGAAAGTTTTTTAGCAGAAAAACAAACAAGCACGACAGCATATACAGAAGAGCAAAGGAAATCAGATTGGGATGTTCTTACCGGTACCCGACCTGCCAGCCCAAGGGGTTATGCAATTGCACTTGAACGATGTTTGCCAAGTCTTAACAATGCAGAACGACGCAGGATCCTAGCCAGCATTCCAGAACGACTAGCTAATTTTGAGTATAGAAATTACAGAGCACTAACTATCACCCTACGCAGGATATTTCAAAGTTGGTCTAGTATCTCTCCTAGAAAAGAAATAGACGCTATCACAGACCAAATACTATCTGCTTTTGATCATGCCAAGCTGATTGGTGGGCAATATTTGTTCTATGACAAATCGACAAGCCAAAAAATACTGTGTTTAAGCATGGCACTGAGCAGCATTAAACTACATTGTCAAAGAGATAACAAAGATGAGCATAATCTAATCCCAGATGCTTATTTAAAAAAAATCAATCGCCTTTTAACTGACAGCATCAGTGATCTTAAAAAAAATTATTCGCTGAAAGTAAAATCAAAAATATTGGAGATTATGTGCCAAGTGATCTCTATCAAAAATATCCAATCATTTAGTGAACTGCCAATTGATGAGTTGAAAGAGGCAATCAACGAAGCGATTACGGAAGGCACTCCTTTGACGGTAACTGCACTATCATGCTTGTTAACAGCCGAGGAGAGCAAATCATTCTTTGAAAGTAGCCCAGCTAAAAAAGAAACAAATAAATTTTTATCTAATATAACTTCATCAAAGTTTCGAATTTTAGTAAATTATTTTTTGGCTAATGACATTTCAACTTTCGAAGAAGGCAATAGCCAAGATCTAACTGAACCACATCTAACTAGCAGGAATACCTCTTTAAATAATTTTCTCCGCCTACTCCATCTTGCTGACCAAAAGGGCAATGGTATATTAGCTGTCGAGTTACTTCGGTCTTACTTGGATCAATCAGACGTAGAAGACATTAAAGAATTAGTTTCCTTAGCTTGGCGTGAAGAATCAGTTGCCTCAGCAATTGGTCACACTGCACAGGTATCAACAATTGATATTTCGCCTGGCGGTGATGCGCACACTACATTTGCTAGTTTCTTAAAGGCTTGGTGTCAAAAATTAACCATTACAAGCTCTGAAACTTTGAAAAAACAATATGAAAGCATTGAGGTGATAAAAAAACCTGATGATCAAGACACAAGCGAAAGCCTTGAAGAGATAGAGCCTTTAAAGGTTCACGGCAGAACAATCTACAATGGAAACATATGCCATAAACTCCCAAAACGAAATGAAGATCCCAACTCATTTCTAAGAGAGGAGAAAAATACCAGACTATTCCTCGCGAATATTCAAGCATTGAAAAGCTTCATTCCAACACCAATTGGTATTCAGCCCATTTCAGTCTCAGAAAATGTATTAAATAATATTGCTAGCTCACCCGATATAGATATTGATCTAGATTCATCAAAGTTGATAGATGCGTACGCTTATTATGCAAACCCTGAATACCATCAACATATTTTCGAAGCCTCAACACTTGAGGAGTTTAAGGAAGCATCAGTAAAAAATCTACATGATAGGGGTTACCTTGCCAGAAAGGGGTTTCTGCCATACGTGATTTCATCTATGTTTCATAATGATCAGGGTAGAGTATACCATTGGGACGCCGATCGCAGAGGGGCAGCTATTCTGAAATTTGGTGCCCGTTTTGGTACCGGTCGACACCACGCTTGGTCGAAATCCATCGAGTATACTAACCTTGGGATCACAGGCAATCGAGATTTAAAACACTTTTTCTTTTTCGATTCAAATTTAGATCCTGATGATAAGGAAAAATTGCTTGCTGAGAAAACCAGCCTCATGGGCGATACACTTTACGAATGGACAATGACTGTCGGACGTTGGTTTCTTGAGCACCACCAGCTTTCAATCAATAGCTCAGATGAGTCCCATGAAGCGTTGGTGTCTTGTTTAAAAGAAGGATATTCAACCTATTTTTCCGCTTATACCGGTAAGCCACTTAAGGATAGCTGTAAATTCCTGACAAGCTTGGGCATAAATTGGCACCTTATGGCTAGGCAAATGGAATATTTTATGTCCGAAGACTACATCGATGATGTCAAAAATGGAACAATCAGAGCAGGCATTTATGAAGAAAGCACCAAGGTTATCTGTACAGAAAAAAATGCGATGGCTGACACCTGGGATGAAACTAAAGGCTTTTGCTCAGACGGTGTTAATCCTGATTTAGGCCCCTTCAGCGGACCAAACCCTTTGGTTAACGTAATAGATGCGATCACTAAAACTACTGCATTAGCCCCTTGGGTGGCTCTAATCTAACCAAGGCGCTAAGTTCAGTTCAGTTCAGAATCAAACCTATCAAATCGGATCACTTCCAAAAATTGCTCCTGAATCGAGGCAAATAAATTCTGGCCTGCTGTTTCTTTAGAAAAGAATAAGTGTTTCGCTCCCTTTGCACCTGGATCTTTTTTCATCTCACTCAGCTGCCAACTCAGGTTATTATGATCAATTCTAGCTTGAATACCCGTTGCCGACACCAACTCATCTCCAATTGATACAATTATTTTTACATTATTTAGTTTTGCCAACTGTGTTGAGTTAACATCCTTATTTAACTCGGCGAGACCAGTATAAGCCGCGAGTGTTGTTGCACGCGAATCACGGTAATCCTCCAAATTTGCGCTAGGTATCGCTCTATAATCTTCAAATCGATCACCTATCAGCGTATTCAGTAAATAATGCAAATTTTGAAATAGAAACATGCCCATTCCCGCCGCTTTAGTAATTTCGATAGCAGGCGACAGTAATAGTGCACCTTGATAATCACGATCATCAGTATGCATTGAAAAATCCGCTAGGCTAATCGCTGCGCCTAGAGAGAAAGCGAGCAAAAACTTTGGTAGTTTTTCAGCTTGTGCTTCAGTATATTCAATGGAAAACGCTTCTGCCAGTTCATACATCAGCGCATGCTCATCCAACCAATCCTCCTTGGCTACTGGGCCATGTGAAACACCAAATTCGCTGTCACTTTGCGCCAAAAGCTTATTATCATGCCCTGAGTATGCAGGCACAATCAAAATCAAATTTATACCTTCGCATATTTCTGAAACTGATTCACTAAACTTGCGAGGATCATTATTTAGACCATGAGCCGCAATCACCACCGCCTCAGGCTGTATACCATCAGGAATGCTCACAGACGCGAAGTAATTTTTACTCTGATTGTCTGAACTTAGCCTCTTGATATTAAACCATTGATTATTCTGATTTTTACCAATAGGGCTTAGTTGAAAATCCCCAATTGAAAAAATTGGTTCTAATTTTTTGTTACTGGGCTCAGAAAAAAATTTTGCTCCAACTAAATTAGGTGTAGCATCCATCAAAGGCTTTTCAAGCTTCTTAACAATTTGAACTACCTTTGTATCAGAAATGGATTGCACCAAATCGGGATAAGCTAAAGCATTTGATGATCTACAAAAAGCAACCAAACTGGCAGCGGCTATAGGCAGTAATTTCATTGATAAGCCCAACAAAATAAGTCAATTATAAAGATTCGCCAGACTGACAAAAGCCAATGGCAGCGATTTAAATTAGTATCGGAAAGAGTATACAAAGCAGAACCAGGTTATGCAATTTAGCAGGTTATTAGAGGTGTCTTAAAACTATTTCAAACGCCGCTTCTTTGACGCACTGATTCCCATATAGCTGAACAGGCATCAGAAAAAAGCATGAATAACACCTTACACCAAAATAAAAGCGTGAAGATATTATTTTTTTTGTTAGAATGAAAAACTCGCGCTCATTGCAAGCTACATCCAATCAAGGA
>JAYPYM010000004.1:0-1055 GCA_038135915.1 Gammaproteobacteria bacterium | reverse complement strand
GATTCTTTGTTATGCAAGCATATCTTCTTACTCAAATCATACTGCCAATCTCATTATTTATCATTATGTTGGGGATGGGGCTTTCCCTTAAGCTATCTGATTTTGAACATGTCATTAAATCACCCAAAGCCGTATTGATTGGTTTAAGCTGTCAACTTCTCTTGCTACCTATTTTAGGAGTGATGGTGATCAACCTGGTAGGGTTAGAGGGTGCATTGGCCGTTGGCTTACTAATTCTCACCTTTTGCCCAGGCGGCTCAACGTCGAATATGATCAGCTATCTCTCCAGGGGAGATGTCGCATTATCGATCAGCTTAACGTCAATTGTCAGTTTGATCACACCTTTTACGATCCCAATTTTAACAGCAATTGCTTTGGATCATTATTTGGGTGATGCCCACCCCTTCCATTTACCCATTCTTAAAACGATTCTACAGCTAACCCTAATCACCATCATTCCTGTCACCATCGGCATGCTCATTCATCACCACAAGCCTGACTTAGCCACCCGAGCAGATAAGCCCGTCAAAGTTATCTCTTTATTATTTCTTTTTCTCATCATCGCAGGCATTGTCATCAAGAACAAAAGCAGTATGCTCGGATTTTTTATGGACACCGGTATCGCAACCTTGGCACTCAATGTGATCGCTATCGCTTCAGGCTTTTTCATTGCAAAACTAAGCAAATCAACTCACCCAGAATCCATTACCCTAGGAATAGAGATTGGCATACAAAATGGGACAATTGCACTCTTAGTTGCCGGTACTATTCTGGGAGACCCCATCATGACGATTCCCGCCGTCACCTATAGCTTATTAATGTTTGCAACAGGCGCAATATTTGGTTGGTTGGTTAATATTCGCCCATCGGGTGATCATAAGAAAGATATGAAGAAACCTAAGAGCCGAATACAGGTCTCGCACGCATAAATCATGATTTATCTGATCACAAGCTCTACTTGGAGGTGAGCCATGGAAAGCAATCATACCGCAACCAGCGCTGAAGAAGCTGTAAAAATTGTAAAGTCAGGTGATCGATTTTGGACTCCTTTATCC
>JAYPYM010000003.1:4106-48077 GCA_038135915.1 Gammaproteobacteria bacterium | reverse complement strand
AAGCGGAGCAGGGCGTAGACTACTTTACTCTGCATGCGGGGGTTCGACTTGCTTACGTGCCCATGACTGCAAAACGAGTGACTGGTATTGTGTCGCGTGGCGGGTCTATTATGGCCAAGTGGTGTTTGGCGCACCATAAAGAAAATTTTCTATATACACACTTTGAAGAAATCTGTGAGATCATGACAGCCTATGATGTTACCTTCTCTTTAGGGGATGGACTGCGACCAGGCTCGATTGCAGATGCAAACGATGAAGCCCAGTTTGCTGAGTTGGAAACACTCGGTGAGTTAACCCAAATAGCCTGGCGTAAAGGTGCGCAGGTTATGATTGAAGGGCCTGGGCATGTGCCGATGCATTTGATTAAAGAAAATATGGATAAACAACTGGCTTGTTGTGACGAAGCACCTTTTTATACCTTAGGGCCTTTGACCACAGATGTTTCCCCTGGCTATGATCATATTGCTTCATCGATTGGTGCAGCCATGATTGGTTGGTATGGAACTGCAATGCTTTGCTACGTAACACCAAAGGAGCATCTCGGCTTACCGAATAAAGATGACGTTAAACAAGGGTTAATTGCCTATAAAATTGCTGCGCATGCTGCTGATTTGGCGAAAGGTCACCCTGGCGCGCAAGAGCGGGATAACGCTTTATCGAAAGCTCGCTTTGAATTTCGTTGGGAAGATCAGTTTAATCTTTCCTTGGATCCAGATACGGCGCGCGCTTATCATGACGAGACGTTACCTAAAGATGCTCATAAGGTTGCTCATTTTTGCTCCATGTGTGGGCCTAAGTTTTGCTCTATGAAAATTTCTCAGGAAGTGAGGGACTACGCCTCCGAGTTGGATGCTAATCAGGCTGGTGTTGATGTAAAGGAAAAGGTCGATGCAGAGCAATTGATTGAGCAAGGGATGAAAGAAAAGTCTAAAGAGTTTGCTGATCAAGGCATGGCTCTATATGTAGAAAGCTAGAGCTAATTCCAAAGAGGGTAATCTGTGACCAAAGCGGACATTATTCAACAGCTTGGCCTAACAGCTCACCCGACAGAAGGGGGGTATTTTAGGCGAACCTATGAATCTAGCTTCATGGTTTCTGTTTCGGAAGAGTCCCGGAGAGCGATGACTTCTATTTATTATATGCTCACTGATGATAGTCCAATTGGTACGTTGCACAGGAATAAATCGGATATACTGCACTATCATCACCAGGGATCTTCTATTAACTATTTGATCATTAAACCAAGCGGGCAATATGAAGAGCTCACCTTAGGACCAAGCTTAGCTAAGGGTGAGGTACCACAGCTTTTGGTCAAGGGAGGTGATTGGAAGTTGGCAAGGCTTAGTTCAGGTGAGTATGGCTTATTAAGTGAAGCGGTGTCACCTGGGTTCGAGTATGAAGATAATGAATTGCTAACAGCTAAGCACATTTTAGATTGGCCTAAAGCGCTTCAGTTGAAAATTAAGCCTTTCTTGCCTGAAAGCAGTTACCGGTAACCCTCGAGCAATGTAACCCATTTTGACATTTTCTCACTTGCACTGCTATGCTGATATGCGCTTTTCTTTAACTTCTCTGTTCACCCATTGACATTCAATAGCGCTAAACAATTGAGGAAAAAATGTATAGAAGACACCGGATTCAGTTTCCTAAGCAAGATTCAACTAAGCTTGATCAAGATGAGGCCTACTTTTACCTGCAAACACCTGATGGTAATCAAAAAATTCGCTTCCATGATTATGATGAGCTATATAAAGTGCCAGGTCTTTATGACCAACTTTATTATGATCGACTCAAATGTTCATCGCCTACTAAAGTGTCCGCAATATTAGAGGCTGCAGTTAAGCAGTCTAATGATGCGTTTACCGAGTTGCGTATACTCGAGCTAGGTGCCGGTAATGGGATTGTTGGAGAAGAGCTGAAAAAACGAGGTGCTTGTCGCCTCGTGGGCGTTGATATTATCCCAGAGGCATATGAGGCAGTAATTAGAGATAGGCCAGGTATTTACGATGCTTATTTCACGCAAGACTTTACTGCATTGGAAGATGCTACTCAGCAAGAGATTAGCTCGTGGGGGCTGACTTGTATGGTCTGTGTTGCTGCATTGGGGTTTGGTGATATTCCCTCGAAAGCATTTATTGAAGCGTTCAATATGATCAGCACTGAGGGTTGGGTGGCATTTAATATCAAAGAAACTTTTCTAGATCGAGCGGATGAAACTGGCTTTTCAAGGCTGATTCGAGAGTTGATCTTTTCGAAGTACCTCGACGTTTATCATATTGAGCGTTATCGCCATCGATTATCCATTGACGGAGAACCGTTATTTTATTTTGCGATAGCTGGTCGAAAACATGCTGATGTTTCAGATGATTTTTTGCAATCTTTAGGTCTTGACTTCGGATAGCCTGCAGGCGTGATAGGGTTTGGGCTATCCGTCGCTTAGCAAAATAGCTGCATGTTGTAGTTGATCTTTGGTCATAATATTGATGTTGCCATTGATTTTGATGCGAACACTTTCTTTTTGGTTAAGCTGGTTGGATAGATTCGCGTAAGCTGCGGCATAATCTGGTTGATGCTCAATGGTTTTGATATATAAGTCCCTTTTTGAGAATACCTTGTTCTTGCCGTCAATTTTAATTTCAACAGTCTGATTAGGCTCAGTGATAGAGGCAAGGTTAAAATAAGCGAAAGGGTTATGGTGGTCCGATTCAATCGATTTTATGTATAAGTCTGATTCTGAAAAAGTTTGTTTGTGCCCATCTATTTCAATTTCAATATTTGGTAATTGAAGCGAGTAAAGTAAGAGTGCTAAGTTATAATAAGCTGAAGCATGGTTTGGGTTGTGTTTGATCGCAGCAGCCAGCAAAGATTGTTTGTCGAAGCGTAGGGTGTTTTCTCCGATTTGGGTGATAACCTTGTGCTGATCACTTTTGAGTATGGTGGATAGATTATAATAGGCATCTGCATTGGTGTTGTCACACTCAATCGATTTTAAAAATAGCGCTTCTGCATTTAAACGTACACCATCACTTAATTCATAATACTCTTCTTTATTGAGACAAAGTCCAAGGTTGTTGTAGGCAATAGCGTGCGTTTTATCGCATTCGATTGCTTTGGAGAATAGTGATTTCGTGGTGAAGACCGCTTCTGCTCCTTGAATGCATAAGGTGATTTCACTCAATCCAATTTCTTGCATGCGAGCACCTAAGCTACAGTAAGCATTTGCGTAGTTAGGATCAGCAGAAATAGCGCGCTCGTAAAGAGATGTTGCTGAGAGTTGCAATGTCATGCCGCCCATCTTTACATTGACCACTTCATGCATGCTAATGCTATTGGCTAAATTATTTAATGCAAATGCATTGCTAGGCTCAAGTTCTATGGACTTTATCAGTAACGCTTGTTTTGTGAAGGCGTTTTTAGCACCATCAATATCCACTTCTACCACACAGTTCTCTGAAAGCTTCAAAGACAGGTTGTAGTAAAGGCTATGATCATAACTGCATGATTCTATGCTTTTTTTTATCTTATATGTGTCTAAGCAAACGACATTATGAGGATTCAAGAAACTGCTCTCCAAGATGATACAATAGGTGTTCATATTCGATCATTTAGAATGAGAGCGAAGTTACATTAACTTTGGTAAAGTGTCAATATGACTCTAGTTTTGAGTGTTATCAGTGTTCAGGTTAAAACATCCGTAGTAACGTTAGACCATCCCCAATCGGAATCATGGAGAGGTCAAACTGGTTAGGTGCTTGTTCAAATAACCACTGGTTGGTTTCCCGCAGGGCAATGGTATCTTCGCTTGTGTCAGCCTGGTTTGCTACAGCGCCACCCCACAACACATTATCAATGGCGATAACGCCATTGCTTCGCACTAATTTCATACATGCGGCGATGTAGTGTAGGTAGTTTGTTTTATCGGCATCAATGTATGCAAAGTCGAATGATTTCTCCTGTCCCTCATTGATAAGCCTATTGAGTGTTTCTAGTGCAGGTGCTATGAATAGATCGATACGGTTATCTACACCAGCACCCTGCCAGTGGTTACGAGCGATGGCAGTACACTCATCGTTAATATCGCAACAAACCATGTTTAGCTGAGGGATGTCTAGCGTGAGGCGGAGGCTGGTATAGCCAGTAAATGTCCCAATTTCTAAACCGCGCTTAGCCCCGATTAATTTTCCGACCAAGGATAGCAGCTGTACTTGTTCGGGAGAGCTAATCATGTTGGAATCTGTGCGTGAAAGTGTGTATTGCCTTAATGTTTTGCAGGCTGCGGGTTCGTTTAATGAAACATCAAGTAGGTATTTTTGTAGTTCTTCTCCCAAGCCCATTGAGTATATGCCCATTTTCTTGCTCCAGTTGATGAGGTGTTGGTGCGATGAGGTGTTAGTATGATGAGTGTTAGTACCTTGCGTAAACCCGAGAAATTATGAATGAAATCAATTATACAGTCCAATCATATTAAACGAGGTGATTGTCATTCAAGTGTTTTGAGATGGTGAAATAAAAAGTCGTCCCTTCATCTGGTATAGAGTCTACCCAAATCTTTCCCTGGTGATGTTGCAGTATTTTTTTAGCGATCGCTAGACCCATGCCAATACCAGTATATTTTTTACTAGAAACAGCTCTGCGTAATGGTTTGAAGATTCTGTCAATTTGATTTTCTTTTATGCCAATACCATTATCTTTAATTGAAAATTCCCAATGTTCTTTGCGTTCTTTACAGTTAATATCGACCTCTGGTGAGCTTGTTCCATCATTTTTTTGATAGAGCAGCGCGTTCTGTAGGAGGTGAAAGAATAGTTGGTTCATTTGATTTTTGTCAGCAAAAGTAGTGGGTAATGTGTTGCATTGAATCTGTGCTTGATTGTCTTCTATGAGTACAGATAAGCTTTCCTTCACATTGTTAAATATCTCATTAAAGTTGCATTCTTTGAAAGGCAATTTTCTGGTGTTGAGATAGGCATATTCAAGTAGTGCTGCAAGTATTTTTTGTGCTTCATCAGCGTTTGCTATGATGTAGTCAAAGTGCTTTTGAGTAGCTTCATCGAAGTCTTCTGCATGATCTTCAGCAATAATGGCCGAAAACCCTTCGATGGCACGCATTGGGCCGCTCAAATCATGTGATACCGCATAGGCAAAGTCATGATATTCTTCTCTCAATTCTTCAAGTTCGCGCGCTACCCGTGCCAGTTGTTGTTCAATCGGCTCCATTTAATCACCCTAATGCTTGGCATCAGCTAAATGAGAAGGTAGGCAAACAATTTCTACCCAAAAATTCTCTACATGCTGTACAACATCCATGAATTTGGTGGCATTGACAGGTTTTACAATATAACAGTTGGCATGAAGGTCGTAGCTTTCAATAATATCCTTATCAGCTTTTGAGCTAGTGAGTACGATGACAGGAATTCTTTTAAGTATTTCGTCCCCTTTAATGATTTCAAGCACTTCCCGTCCGTCGGTTCCAGGTAAGTTTAAATCAAGTAAGATGATGTCTGGTGTTGCAGCTTTTTCCTGTCCATTGCGTTTAAATAAAAAATCAAGTGCTTCATCACCATCTTCGGCGACATGTAAGTTATTGCGAAATTTAGCATCTTCGAATGCTTCTTTAGTGAGTTCTATATCGCCTTCGTTGTCCTCTACAAGTAGTATCTCAGCTAGCTTTGCTTTGTTGGTCATCCGCTGTCTCCATGTTGGTTGGTTTTAAAAGAGTAAAATAAAAAGTAGAGCCTTTTCCTTTCTCTGATTCCACCCAGATTTTTCCGCCGTGACGTTCTACTACTTTCTTGCAGATTGAAAGTCCTACTCCTGTGCCGGCATATTGACTTTTCTTGTGAAGCCTCTGGAATACATTAAAAATTTTCTTCAGATGGCGTCCTTCTATGCCAATACCATTATCTCTGACATAAAACTCCCAATGACTTTCTTTGTCTTCAACACCGATATGCACATGCGGGTTATTGCTCGGTATCTGATATTTCATGCCATTATTGATAAGATTTTGGAATAATTGAAACAGCTGTGTTTTATTACCTACTAGTTTTGGTAGTTTATCATGGGTAATTCGACCGCCTCTCTTTTCGAAATCAAGATACATGTTTTCTTTCATTAACAAAATCAGCGCTTCTGGGTCTATCTTTTCCAAATGTTGAATATCTTTGTCAATGCTAGAGTATGTAAGAATATCGTTGATTAGATTTTGGGCGTGCTCTGCACCATTGGTGATAAAACGAAAATATTTTTTACATTTTTCATCCTTTTCAAAGGTATCGCCCATATAGGTTTGAAGTCTATCAGTAAAGCTGCGAATCATACGTAATGGTTCTTGCAAGTCGTGTGAACATACGAAGGCAAAGCGTTCTAACTCTTCATTGGAGTCGGTTAACCTTTCAATGAACGCTTCGCGTTCCGCTTCGGCTTGTTTGCGCTCGGTTATATCCCGCCAACTAACCAGAAGAACCTTGCGTTCTTCGTAATCAATGAGAGAGATGTTTACATCACAAGGTAATTGTTCTCCAGTTATTTTTGTATGCATCCATTCAAATCGATGTCCACCTTGTTTGAGAATGACTTCCATATTTTCTTTAACACCTTCTTCTGATGTTCTGCCATTTGGCTGTAGCTTCGGGGAGAGTTGATCCGGGGTTAAACCGATAATTTGTTCTTTCTTACCATGTAACATTTGCTCCGCTGCTGCATTGCAATCAGTAATCTGAGGGTGTTCAAGCTCCATGATTAAATATGCATCTGGAGAGTTTTCATACATTGCTCGAAATTTTGCTTCACTGGCTTCGATTATAGATGTGCTTTGTTTCAGCTTTGCTGCTAAACGGTAGGACATCTTCACATAAAATAGTGCAATCAGGAATAATAGTATGGAGATGGCTTCTATCAGGAAGCTAATATAACTGAGTTGATCTAGTAGCTTGTCTGCTAAATCCTCCATCTCGCGCATTTCCAGGCGCATTTGATTCATAAGTTGTTTGCCGAGATCGGTGTCTACAAGCGCATAGGACTCTTTGATTCTTCCTTCTCGAATTAACGCTATTGTTTCACCAAGTTCGTTGAACTTTTGTTGTGACAAAGTCTTGATTTTGGCTAACGATTGTTGGTGGCGATCATCGTAGGTGGTGATTTCGGTTAGGTATGCTAAGGCCTTTGGTACTTGTTCTAATGCATTATGGTAGGGTGTTAAATACTCATCTTTTTGGGTAATTAAAAAGCCGCGCTGTCCGGTTTCCGCATCTTTTAAAAGTGATAGAACTAATCTAATTTCAGATTTCACTTCCAGTGTGTGCTTTACTCTGCTTTGAGTTTTATTTTCTAAAATATGAAACCCAAAACTGACAGCTAAGAAAAATATTAAAGCGACAAAGGCAATGATAATAGCTTTAAAATTGAAGGTTTTTGGGTCGCTTCGAGCCATTAGGCTATTACCATCATCATGAATGAAAATGCTGTTGTTTAAGTTTAGTTAGACATAGAATTCATGTTAGTTTCACTTGCTGAGTTTGTATTGAAACTGCCTTAGATGGAGTGGAAATTTAGTCTAATTTGCAAACATTAAACATGTATAGTAGAAATCTCTAAAATTGCATCAGTATTTAGGGATTATACATTGGGCTGATCTGGGATAATAGCACTTCATCCAAATCAGATTAAATATTGATATTTAGGGGTATCTTGTTCTTTTGTTGCTGGCCACTTGATGGTCTAAGGATTGTTATATGTCATATCATCACTTGTTTTCTCCTGCTCAGTTAGGGCTTTTATCTTTAAAAAACAGAATTGTTTTAGCGCCGCTGACCCGTGGTAGGGCTGGGCCACAGAGAATTCCGAATCATATGATGGGGGATTATTATTTGCAGAGAGCAGAAGCTGGCATGCTCATTTCTGAAGCGACGGTTATTTCTGAGCAGGGTAATGGTTGGGTTAACTCACCTGGTATTTACACAGATGAAATGACTGAGGGTTGGTTTAAAATTAACCGGCGTTTGAGGCCTTTCAATACTCCACTGGTATTGCAGATGTGGCATTGCGGCCGAGCGTCACACAGTGACTTCCATCAAGGTAAGCTACCAGTGTCTGCTAGTGCAGTTAAAATACAAGGCGATATGGTGCGTACTCCTTATGGGAAGAAGGACTATGAAACCCCTCGAGCACTGACCACCGCAGAAGTTAAGGATGTTGTATTGAGTTATGGGCGAGCAGCCGAGCGGGCCAAAGAAGCAGAGTTTTCCGGGGTAGAAGTGCATGCTGCAAACGGGTACTTAATTAATCAGTTTTTGGACTCAAAGACGAACAAGCGCACTGATGAGTATGGTGGCTCGTTAGAGAATCGGTGTAGGCTGTTGCATGAAATTTTACAACAAGTATGTGCTGTTTTTCCATCCGAGCAAGTTGGTGTCAGGCTGTCTCCTAATGGCCTGTTTAATGATATGGGCGGTTCAGATTTTAGAGAAATATACACGTATGTGATTAAGTTGCTAGATAATATGAATCTTGCTTATCTGCATGTGATGGATGGGCTAGCATTTGGTTTTCATGAGCAAGGTGCCCCTTTTTCATTAAGCGAGGCTAGCAGTATTTATTCAGGAAACCTGATTGGAAACTGTGGTTATGATGCAGAAGCTGCCGAAAAACAGATCGCGGAAGGGTATGCGAGTGCAATTGCCTTTGGTCGACCATTTATTACGAATCCAGATTTTCCTAGTCGTATTGAAGCAGGAAAAGCCTTAACACCTTGGGATGATATGTCTGATTGGTATACGAGTGGTTCAAAAGGATATACAGACTATCCAAGAGCTTGTTAAATCATCAGAGAGCGCTCGAATCCGCTAAAAGGTTTTGGCCTTCTTTAGAAGGCCAAATGGATGGCGGTTTTAAAACTTAACAGCGATGCCCACATTGAGTCCCGCAATCTCTGCACCATCTTTATCTAGATACTTCATGTATTCAAGGTTCAACTTCGTGTTGTCTGAGACATTGAAGTCTGCACCTAGACCGTAGGATGCATCTGTTTCATCTGCTGTGGCGCTACCTAAACCCAAAAAATCAACTTCTAGTTTAACTTGTGTCACACCAGCTACAACATAAGGAGTGACTGGAGAGCTGTTTGGAAGATTAATGCGCCCATAGGCACCAATTAAAGAGTCAATACCTATAGAAACACCTGCTTCATCTTCATTTGAAATACCAACACCACCACGTAATTCGCCGGCTATGTGCTCGTTGAGGTTGCTGCCTATTGTAAAATTTATGGTGTCAAGATCTAAACTGTCGCCTGCTTCTTCAAAATCTATCGACCCGTAATTAATGCCTACATAGTTGTCTTGTGCATAGCTGTTTAGGCTGAGTGCTAGCGCAATTAGGCTTAAGCATGTTTTACATAAAGTATTGGTTTTCATATATATACCTCGTTACTAGAGATGACTACTTTCAGTACTCCACCAAATATGGTTAGGAATACTTGACTACAGAATAAATATTATCAGTGCTCGTATGAATGAATGCTGAATGTTGAGAACGCTAAGTTTTCCTATGACCTGTTGTCGAAAATGGATAAAAAAGCTATGTTAAGGTTTTTCTACGTATATGACGTAAGTGTCGAGAGGGTTAAACTTTTAATAAAGCGGTTGAATGGATTAGTTAGGTTCGATATAGTCTGGAAATTCAGACGGTTTTTAACGCCTGTTAAGATTAAGTTTTAAACAATAGAAAATTTCAGTATGTTTCGTTATGGTTGAACTATTTGGCGAAAATGCTGCAATACGAAGAAAGTATGGGAATGGGTTGGTCACTATTTCATGATAAAAGTGTGACCAGTTTTGCTTTAAACACCCGTTTTTTTTGAATACAGTAGAATCTCATCCAATCAACTCAAGAGCTGCATTGGAAATATGATTTCCATGTGGTTCATGCAAACGGAGACTGCAATCATGCCAAGCTATTTGCACCCCGGCGTTTATATAGAAGAAATTCCCAGTGGTTCTAAGCCAATTGAAGGGGTGTCCACCTCAGTTACAGCCTTTGTTGGCCCTGCTTTTCGTGGCCCTGCCAACACACCTATATTGATTGGCAGTTGGGACGAATATGTTGCTCAGTTTGGTGACTATCGCCAAAGCACCGGTATTGAAGATGTGTCTGGCGGTCAGGACAGCATGGGGTTAGCAGTCTTGTCTTTTTATCAGAATGGCGGGAAGGCCGCTTACATATGCCGTATGGTTCAAGCCTCGCCAGCACCGGTAGCGGCTTCCGTGACGTTGCAAGACAGTGGTGCGACTGATGTGCTCACCATTACGGCGAGTAGCGAAGGTGCTTGGGCTAATGATATTGAAATTCGTGTCACAGGTAATGCAAGCCTTGGTACGTTTGATTTAGAAGTTGGTTATGAAACTGACAGCAACGGAGATTTAATTCCCTTGAGCGGAGAGAAATTTCTTGGTCTGAGCATGGAGGCAACAGATGATAATTTTGTTGAAAAAATTGTTAATGCTAGTTCCAAGCTGATACAGGCTAGCATCGTAGGCACGCCTACGACTTTACCTGACAATTCAGCCCCTGCCGGTACGCCGCTGGATAACAACACGGCTGGTGCGAATGCAGCTGCTACTGCCACTGATTACATGAATTTTTATAACAATAGCCTGCGGAAAGTCCGTGATGTTTCGGTGATTGTATTGCCCGGACAAACTTGGCCTGCCGCTGGTACAGGTAATCAGTTTATTACTAATACCATTACCCATTGTGAGTCCACCATGAGTAGGGTGCTTATTATTGATCCGGAAAACACTGAGTTTACCGATGGCGCACAGGTCGACGGCATGAATCTACCTACTTCCACTTATACCACGCTTTATTATCCTTGGGTTCAAGTGCCAAACCCCTTATACAGTGTGGATAATAATCCCACGGCCAGTGCAACGATAGCTATACCACCATCTGCTATTGCTGCTGGTATGTGGACAAAGGTTGACGGAAAACGGGGTGTATGGAAAGCCCCTGCTGGTGTGGAAACGCGTATCAGTGTTTCTGGGCTTGAGGAAAATGTAGAAGATTTGGAGCAAGATTACTTGAATCCCCGTGGCGTGAACTGTATCCGTAATCGTCCCGGTTATGGTTCTGTATTTTGGGGTAGCCGTACCCTTGCTACCAAGGCTGATCCTGAATGGCGATATGTGCCTGTGCGGAGAACGGCAATTTACATTGAGCAAAGTATTTATAATGGTATTCAGTGGTCTGTTTTTGAACCCAATGATCACCCTTTATGGAGTGCTTTACGCGTTAACATTGGTTCCTTTATGAATGGGATGTTTCGTGCTGGTGCGTTCCAGGGCGCAACAGCTGATGAAGCCTACTTTGTTCGCTGCGGATTAGGTGACACCATGACGCAGGGCGATATTGATCGTGGTCAAGTGATAATTGTAGTCGGGTTCGCTCCGCTTAAGCCAGCTGAGTTTGTAATTTTACGGCTTCAACAAAAAATAAACCAAGAATAGTCATACAGTGAATACAGCAAGTGTCACCTTAAAGAGATAGGTCTTTCCGGTGATGCTGTGAGCTTGTAAGTTGCCCTGTATGAAACCGTTAGACAATTAGGAGAAACGTCTATGGCTGCGCCGACCTTTCCAGTGAATGCACACCGATTTGACCCCTATCGCACCTTTAAATTCCAAGTGTTAATTGATGGTCAACCTGTGGCTGGGTTAAAAAAAATGAGTGTATTGAAAAAAAGTACTGAAGCCGTTAAATGGCGCAGTGCAGGTGATCCGGCTCATGAGCGAGTGATGCCAGGCGGAACCAGCTGGGAGCCCATCACGCTAGAGCAGGGTTTAACGCACGATCCGGTATTCGAAAACTGGGCAAATCTGGTGAATAATATACAAGGTAGTGCTGCCATGTCCTTGGCAAATTATCGAAAAGACATAGTCATTAATGTCCTGAATTTACAAGGAACGGTAGCTATTTCATATAAAATCTATCGTGCCTGGGTATCAGAATTTCAAGCGTTACCTGAATTCGATGCGGGTGCCATGAATACTGTGGGTATTCAGACTGTCACGCTTCAACATGAAGGCTGGGAAAGGGACGCCAGCGTAAACGAGCCAGCCGAGTCTTGATTCATGTTATTGCCAGGTGGGTTACTGACACAAGCGTTTGAGGATGACCTTAACGTTCATCAAGTGAAAAGCTTATCTGCTGGTGACCAACATGGCTGGTCGGCGAACCTTCGTCAGCAATTCCGTTTTGTCAGAATGTCCGGTGCACTCGAGATGAGTTTGTTTGAGCTATTGCAACAGAGCCATGATAAGGGCTTGTCTCACCCAGCATGGATCGGCGAATTTTTATTTCGTACTATTTCTTTTGACCATGAAATGGTGACGTCGTCACGTGATGTTCATCGGCTTTGCATTGCGGACAGGCAGTATTTGGTACTGCAGTGGCGTTTGCAACATGGTGAATCTGTGCAATGGTTGACTGAATCTTGTAAAGCCTGTGATGCTAGATTTGATGTTTCAGTTGATTGGAGTCAGTTGCCAATCAAATCTGCAGGGCCAAGTTTTCCATTTGCAACAGTGAAAACTAGTTTAGGTGATTGCCTAGTTCGTGTACCTAATGGTGAAGACCAGGTGTGGTTAGCTGAACATGCTAGCATGTCATTTACAGATATACGAAAAGCCTTTGCGATGCGTTTGATTTTGAAAGTCGATCAGTGTCGGCTTAAGGCGCTAACAATTGATGATGTGGACCGAATTGAATCAGCTGTAGAGGCGGTAGCGCCAGAATGTGCAGATCATATCAATACGAACTGCCCCGACTGTGGTGAGCCTAAAAGTGTGGCGCTTGATTTTTACAGTGGTCTAGCTCAATCAATTAATACGCTTTTGGATGATGTGCATAGGCTTGCTTTAAATTATCATTGGGGTGAGGATGTAATATTACAGCTGCCAACAAGAAGACGAAAAGCCTACTTGTCTCGATTGGATCGAGATCGAGGCATGAGGGAGATGTATGCATGAAGACTGATCATGTAAATGCTTACTTTGAACGCATTTTGGCGGACACTCTGAGGCCCTTGCCTAATGCGATAGCTTCAGATGAGGCTATCGAACTGCTGGATGATATGGTAATGATGGGGTCAGAAACAGTGCCTCTCAGTGAGCGAGCAAGTCAGCATAAGGTCTGTCATTCAAGCGAAGAGGCTCTCATTATGAATGCTGATCCTATATTGCAGAAAAGTGATGTTTCCCGGGTGAACAAAATAGATAGGCCAAATGCGATTGCTAAAAAGCAAGAAGTGAAACAAGCAGCTGCAAGCATCTAAATTTAACAAAACACATTTTATCTAAATTAAATTTTTTAAACAAAAAACGACAGGACCTGAAGATCATAAGGCTGATGTCAGTGATAGGCATTGTGCAAAAGAGGTTGAGTTGAATGTAGATGTTAAATCTAATCAAAAGGTGAATGCACCTGGTATAGATAGCAGCCCTAGCCGTGCTCTAATTGAAAAAAAGATGCTCCATGATGGTCATCAGAACGAGAGAGCATCAAACATGGCGAGAGGTTATGATGAATTTCAGAAAGCATCCGGAACGCCAAATCAGCAAAGACATGCTGAAGATGTATTTGATCAACCTGGATTAGAATTGACAGAGCAGTTAAGGGTTACCAAATCCTCTATTAATCTAGATAGAACAGTTAGAAAGGAAGCCGGGGATGAAGGTGATGTTGTTTCTGTGAACAAGTCAAGTCCGTCGAGCGTGGTTAAAACCAGAGATCAGGAAAAAGCGAACAGCTATTTTCGCTCTCGACAGGATAGCGTACAAGCAAAGCAGGGGCTTCATATTAATTCGGTGCAAATTCGTATTATGGATACTGAGCCATTTTCAAAGAAAGGACGAGCTAACTCAGGGGCGAGCAAAAGAGGCAGTAAGCAAGATTCGCCTGAAGTTGCGCTAGGTAAACACGACAGCCGTCAATTCTTAAGGACACTCTGATATGGCCATTCCCGATAGCGCCCTCTATCATGCCTGTAATGCGGTCTCGGATGCAATCAGTCAGGGTATTCAAGCAACTACGCATGCCATAAAAATCTATATGGGTGCACCTGCAGATATTAGCAAGAAAACAGATGAAAATCGGCTGAATTTATTTTTTTATCGATTTGAACCCTCAGGGTTTCAATCAGATGCACACCCAAACGATCCGTGGCGTATTCGGATGTTTTGTATGATCACCTGTATGGCGGAAACTGGTGAAGATCAGGGTAGGGATGATATACGCTTGTTGGGTTTGGTGCTTTCTTACTTGCATGAGTCACCTGTCTTACCAGCACTGACAATTGGTGAAGAGACTGTGCGATTGCAGGCCATATTTGCACCGGCTACCGATGAGCAAATCAATCAAATATGGGCCACGCAGGGCGATTTAACGTTTCGACCATCTGTTATTTATGAAATAGCTTTGGTGCCTGTGATGCCAGAGAATCTTCGAGGGGAACCCCCTCGGGTTGGATTTACCGGGTTGGAAACAACTGCTTTGATGAGGGGGCGTTACGACCCATTTGCGGGTACTATCTATTCCCCCGGTGTTAATACTGAAACGGTGAATCCATTGAATCCGGCATGGGCGCCAATCGTTTGCTGGGTGGTGTCAGGTGAGTGTCAAACATCAGTGAGTATAGATGTTGATGTCATGGATCCTGCCACGGTGATGCCTGAGATATGGATCGCTGGGCGAAGTGGAGAGTCCGTTAATATAGAATGGCAGATTTGGGAATCATCACGATGGTCGAGCCAGATAGGACCCACCATCACTATTAGTTCCGCGGCAATTAATCCTGATCAAATCCCCGTGGGCTTGCCGACTCTAGCCTTGCCTACTTTGAACACCGTTGATCAGGATCGTTGGCAGTTACTCTTGTTCGCAACTAGAAATGATCAAGCTTATCCAGGTGGGCCTACCCTGGTGTTACGCAGTAATCCCTTGCTGATGAGTTTGTATAGGGGGAGTACCCTATGACAGAGCGTGCTATCAGTCTTGAGCAAGCTGCCCATCTTGAACAAGCTACCAATCTTGAACAAATAGATGGCGTTGAGGTAGAGCCTCATGAGGCTAGCCCTGAATTGGAAGACTTGGCTGAGTGGCATCGTATTGAATTGCTTTGTCTCTGTTTACTGAGTGCGGCAGAAGGTCCGTCAGATGACTTGCTATCTGAACTAAAGCGTGCCCAGTCCAAGGTTAATCAGGTGCGTGCTAGTACCTATTGGCATGCGCTTCCCTTGACGAGAGACCCATCTATGTCTGCTCAAGAAATAGCTCTAACGCAGGATATTATCGCTTGTGTTTTTGCGCCTCATGTTTTGCCTAGAGTTGGATGGTTGTATCAAGACCTACAGAGCGATAAAACACCTGCACCGAGCGAAGCGCTGATCCTTTCTGTGCTAGCAATACCAGACGCTCTTTTACATTTAACTCGAAAAGTGATTGCCCGACTAGAGGCAGCTGGATATATCAAGCGTGACCAAGCTACACCATTTTCTCCTCTGTTTCCTGACCGTCTTTTATTGTCTGGTCTAATGAAATGGTCCTTAGATGAAGCTGCGCCGCCAGGTTCTTATTCGGTGAAGCGACGAGCCCGGTGGGATGAGCTCATTTTACCCAGTGCGCAGAAGGCAATGCTCAGAGAATATTTGTATTGGATTCAACAAAAACACCGGGTAGTTGGTGAATGGGGTGGTCAAGCTACTGGTGGCCCTGTTGCCTTGTTCGCCGGCCCGTCCGGTACGGGAAAGACGATGGCTGCCAGCGTGTTGGCGAAGGAACTTAATTGGCCGCTTTTTCGAGTAGACCTGGCAGCTTTGGTCAGCAAGTATGTGGGAGAAACGGAAAAAAACATTGGCCAACTGTTTGATGCTACACATGGGCGAAAGATCATTCTACAGTTCGATGAAGTTGATGCGTTAATGGGGAAACGTGGAGAACTAAGAGAAGCTAAGGATCGTTATGCAAACATGGAGGTCAGCTACTTGCTAGCGCGAATCGAAGAGCATGAAGGGCCCTGTGTATTGACCACTAATTTGCGTAGTCAAATAGATAAAGCATTTTGTCGTAGGTTTCAGATGGTGGTTGAGTTTCCGCGCCCAGGTGTGGAGCAGCGGGTCACTTTGTGGAAACAGCTCTTACCACCACGTGCGCCACTTGCCCCGGATCTTGATTTTGTCATTTTGGCTAAGGCAATTAATTTTACAGGTGGGCAGATACGTAATGCAGCGCTTCATGCTGCTTATCTTGCCGCTGCAAATCATTCCGAGATAGGTTGGCAATGCATTGCAGTGGCTGTTCACCGTGAGTTGGCAAAAGAACAAAGTCAAGTTTCACTGAGTCAAATGGGTGTGCTTGCACAATATCTTGGTCAGGCGCTAGATTGAGGCGATTGGATATGAAACTGAGTATCGATCATATGAGTTTAGAGTTGCCAATATCCTTGGGTTCTAGACGTCATGCGATTGTTCAACACTTGCGTGCTGAATTAAAGCATTTCGATTGGCCCAGTGGTCAAGTTAACAATCTCATTGTTCCGCCTTTGGCGTTCTCTAAACAAGAGACAAACTTGTCTATTGCGCGCCAGGTTGCAGAACAATTATACCGTAGTGCGAAAATTCAAATTGAACAGGCTTCTCGCCTGAAAGATGAGGGGGCGTAAGACCGGTGATTCCTAACATGACCAAAGGAGCGTTAGTAGAGTATGGGTTGAGTGTCCCGCCCCTCATATTGGAGTTCGAATTTAATCCGCAGTCGCTTAGCAGAACACGCTCAGTGTCTATCACTACGGGTAACGCGCCGGGTACCAGAGGGGGGTATGATTTTTCATTCCCGTGGGAAACCAGTCGTGTTGCTCAGGGTGTGAGTGTAGATCCAGAGCAGTTTAGTATTGACATTTTAGTAGATGCAACGGATCGTATGGGCGATGCCAATCATCCTGTGCATACGATTGCTAATGAGTTTGGTATAGAGCCAGATCTAGACACATTACGTTCTATGGTTGAGCCAAAAATACAGGGTCCTGGCGGCATGCAGATGTTGGCTGGATTAGGTTTAGGTGGTGAGCGTGCTTTTCAAAGAGATGAATACCCTTCAGTGTTGCTATTGGTATGGGGCAGCCATATCCTGCCTGTGTTTCTAACCAGTGTGCAGGTAGAAGAAGTATCGCATTTGCCAAATCTCAAACCCTATCGTGCGAACGTGAATCTGAGTTTTCAAGTCATTGAGGGTAATAATCCCTTTTATAAAGTTGAGAAAGTAAGGCAGGCGGTTGGTGCTTCGATGAATTTCGCTTCAGGAGCAGCGAATGTGCTGAGTAAAATATTTGGCTAGTGTAATTGGGGCTTTGTATGTTATTAAAAAATTCACGCTATAGAAAAAATCTTAGGCTTTTTGAGCCTCAAAATGAGCTGGGCGTGTTTCGCGGTATTCGTCCACGTCAAGTGAGCACGCTGGAAGGCATGATAGAGCATACGGTTACTGAAACGGATCGATTAGATCATCTCGCGCAACATTATTACAATGATAACCGATTATGGTGGCGAATATTAGATGCAAATCCGAGATTGTTATTTGCAGATAATGTATTAGGGCCTGACTATGTGGGGGAGGTCATACTGATCCCTCAGGCAAAGGAAACTGCTGATGCTTAACTGGTTTGACGACCTAATCCGAGATCCAGCAGCTTGCGTGGTTCGTGTGGACGGTCAAGAAATTACTGATCTTTATCCGAATTTAGTGGAGGCAAATGCTATGTTGCTGCATCGTGAAGCGGCTGAAGCAACACTAGTCTTTGAAACTCGTCGATTAGAAGATGGAAATTGGAATGTGCATGATGATGATCGTATTCGCCCATGGAAACCGATTCAGATTTCAGCGACATTTGGTGATCGTGAAGATGAGATATTTCAAGGTTTTATTCGGCAAGTGAAAGTGGATTTTCCGGAAGAGAAGGGTGCAGCAGCCGTCACCTTGACCTGTCAAGATACTTCTTTGTTGTTAGACCGCAGCCAGCGTAATCATCGTTGGGGTGACGAAGTTCCTGTGACTGATCGTGAGATTGTGAGCCAAATTATTCAGGAGTCTGGCCTGAGCTTTCTAGATGTGCCTGGAGAAGGTATGACGGATTTAGTTGTTCAGCAAAATGAGACAGATATAAAATTTCTGGCTAAGCGAGCGCAAGAAAGTGCCTATGATCTATTTTTTCGAGAAGGCGCCCTCTATTTCGGTGAGCCACGTTTTGATCGTAGTCCTCAGCCCTCAATTTTGGTTTACGGTGGAACGCATACCTCCTGTATTCGGTTCGAGCTGGATGATGATGGTCATCACCCTGATGCTGTGGTTTATGAGATTGCCACAGATGATGGTGACGAAACGCAAGAAACCAGCGTATCGCCTGATTGGCCTGCGCTGGGTACTCAACGTATTGATAGCACCAGTGGTGGAGAGGGCGAGTTTGCTTGGAGATTGAATCGCGAGGGCCTGAGTAGTGATGCTCAAGCGCAACAGCGTGCCCAGGCTCAGGCCAATGAAGCCTCCCTGAAAATAAAGGCAAATGGCGAGCTTGATGGCGTCATTTATGGGCACGTTCTATTACCTGGTGATCCAGTTGGTGTTGATGGGGTTGGTGAGCGCTATGCAGGTCGATGGTATGTCACCAAAGTAACGCATAAATTTGATGCAAACGGTTATAAGCAGACATTTGAAGTCGTACGTAATGCAACTGGAGATGATTTAGGTAGCATGTCTAATCCTTTATCGTCGGTAGTTTAAAATCGGCAGAGATATAAAGTCGGCAGAGATATAAAGTCAGCGGCGACTTCGTTCACCGATTATGTAGCGCGTTGCTCCAGATGTTAGGGTCGCTTAAGGAAAAGTATAGAGTCATGACAAACGTATTAGAACAAACAGTTCGTCAAGTACAACAGCGATATTATGGTAAATACCGTGGCTTTATCGTTGATAACGAAGATCCAGAGCAGAGAGGACGTGTGCGTGTCAGAGTTCCTTCTGTTTTTGGTCAGCAAGAGACCTATTGGGCATTGCCCTGCTCTCCATTTGGTGGTCTAGCCGAGCAAGGGTTGTTTATGGTACCCGAGTTAGGCGCACAAGTTTGGATTGAATTTGAAGAAGGCAATAAGGATTTGCCAATTTGGGTTGGCGTCTTTTGGCAACCGTCAGAGCCAGTTCCAGGTGAAGCACAGAAGACACCGCCGACTACACGCTTGATTAAAACCGCTAGCGGGCACTTGTTGCAATTTGATGATGAGGAAGGGGCGGAAAAAATTCGTCTTGGTCATCAAGCTGGATCAGAGTTAAACATCGACGAGAACGGGACTATTATCTTGAACGACACCAATGATGCTCAGTTAACCTTGGATGCATCAAGTAATAGCGTGGAATTAAAAGACGGAAATGGTAACAGTATGGTGATGGATTCAAGTGGTACCTTGATAAAAGACAGTAACGGTAATGAGATCAGTATGTCGGCTGGGCAGATTAACGTGAAGGGGCAAATGATTACCATTGATGGTAGTCAGGTTGCTGTGGGAGGCGCTGGCGGTGAGCCTCTGATCAAAGGTACCAGTTTCCTGACGCTGTTTGCCACCCACATGCATACCTGTACTGCACCGGGTTCTCCTTCATCGCCGCCTATCCCTCAAGGTGAGATGTCAACTTTAACCACGAAGACCACTGCCACTTAGAAGGGGGCATTCATGAGTAAACTCAATCAATTTGTGTACACCGACTTTCCCTTTTCAATTGGGCGTGAAGGGGCAAAAACTACACAGCGTATTGCACATATTCGACATCAAATAGAGCAGGTCTTATTTACTGACCCTGGCGAGCGTTGGTTCCGACCAGAGTTTGGCGCGGGTATACGGACATTGGTATTTGAACCCAATGGCTCACCACTTTGGCAAATCACCAAACAACGATTGCAGGCAAGCCTTTCTGATGCCTTGCAAGGAGAAGTGGCTCCTCGGGACTTAGAGATTGATGTCCGGGCCGATGATGATTTCCCAGAGCGTTTAATGATTCAGGTGGGCTATCGGTTGTCAGCATTGAATCACAGTGAAACCCTTGAGTTTGAAGTGTCAGGGGGTGTCTGATGTCTAACACGCCTAAATCTTCACTTTATTTTTCTGACAGTTGTGGTGATTGTGGTCAGAGACAAGTGCAGCTGCCTAAATCTATGCCTGATATTGGTGACGACTTTGATTGGTTCGTTAGAGATTATGATGGTTTTCGCCTTTCTATGTTGGAGGAACTAGCAGGCAGATTTCCTGAACGTCGCCATTGGACGCCTGCAGATATAGAAGTTATTTTTGTCGAGGCTTTTGCTGTTGTTTTGGATCAATTATCTGATACTTTAGATCGTGTGCATACTGAGGCATTTTTGGATTCAGCTCGAAGGCCGGAAAGTGTCAGGAAGCTCTTATCCTTGATTGGATATGATGCAGTCAGGCATCATTATCGGTTGAGCTGGTCTGATGCTTCCTTGGTTAAGCATTTGCTTATCTATCGGGGTTATGATGTATCTGCGTTGAATTTTACCCTTGACCTGATGGATCCGGCAACGCTGCAACGCTTGCTGGTCTTTTTAGGCCAACCTGCAAATGCGTTGGGGCCTGATCCCAATTTGGCTGATCGTGATACTGAGCGACAATGGTTAAGTCTGATTGGCTATGATGCAGATACGCTTAGAGAAGCGTTCAATTTGGATATCCCCGTGCATCGAGAATTTGCGGAAAAAGCTTTAGATAAAGCCTGGTATGCACAAACGGATTTGATGGACAGTGCGCGACAAGCGGGACCCGCTGCGATTCATACGAATCATCGAATGGTTACCTTGTCAGATTATGCTGAACGTACCGAGGATCATCCCTTGGTGCTCAGGGCGACTAGTCGGCAAAATTGGACGGGTTCATGGGCGACCGTCAAGATTGTAATGGTGCTGAGGGGAAATGGACAATTGGATAGCCCAATTGAGGCGCTATTCAATGAGGAGGCGTTCATTCAGATGCAGTATGAAGTGGATAATTTTCACTGGCGCCATGCGCTACCCAGTATTGATTGGCATCTTAAACCAAGTTTTCGAAGTGTTATCCAAGCCTACGTGGAACGATATCGTATGGTGGGACAGGAGGTTTGGTTGAGTGATGCAACACCGATCGGGTTGAGCATTAGCTTGTCAGTCCAAGTGGCATCGACTTATTTTCAATCTGAGGTGCGTCAAGCCATTGGCGAAGCCATGAGTACGCAACCGGGTGGGTTTTTCGAGCCAGGCCAGTTGGCATTTGGAGAAGATGTGTATGCCAGTGACCTGATCGAGAAGCTGATGTCTTTAGAAGGTGTGAAAACTGTTTGTTTGAACCGGTTTAAACGCGTAGGAGATCGTTATCCAGATGAGTCTGGATCAGGTGTTGTTCAGCTTCATGATACTGAAATTGCTCGCTGTGATAACCAAATAGGAAATCCCATGTACGGCTATTGGAGACTAGTATTGCATGGAGGCCAACGGGGATGAGTGTGTCAGACTTAACACGGTGGAATCGGGCAGGTTTGTCTCAACTAGATTACATAGAAGGTAATGCGGCGACCTATCTTGAAGACTTGCGCTTAGCGTTGCGTACTCAGTTTGCTAGCGAACCAGCTGTCTTGAACTGGTTAGGAGAGGCCGTCACTGATAAAAATCAACAAGCGTGGCTTGAGCGCTTGATCGCGCAATACACTGCTGAGCGGCGTGATTATGCGTGGGAAATGATCCGGAGCTTTGTACGCGCTGCTCATGTGCTGACTCAGACTATTAATGCCTATGCTAATGAGCGTTATATTCGTACTGCAACCCAGTGGGATAATGTCCGGCGCTTGGTGAGTATGTTGGATTACCGTCCGGCACCGCCTGCTTCGGCTGAGACTTACCTCGCCTTAATGGCCAAAGTTGACAACCAAGCTGTAGGCAGTGTTGAAAAAGGGCTTGCAATAAAGAATCAACCAGGTGATGGAGGTACGCCTCTTACCTTTGAAACTTTAGAAGATATCAGGGTAGATTATCGTATTAACCAACTCAGGGTAGCAGGATTCGATCAATCTGTAGATGAGCTAAGTATTCCTTCAAAAGGTGAAACCTTTACCTATGCTATACCTGATCAGCATGTCTTACCCAAAGGAATTTCAGTGGGTGATCGAGGTGTGCTGTCTTTTGGGTTAGATCATGTTGCTGTCATGGTCAGTGATTTTAGTCAAGATACGATTGACCTGACCATTATTGAAAAGGATTTTTCTGGTGCTATATGGAAAAAATCGGGTATCCAGCTGCATTTGACACCTAAATGGGATTCAGCACCAAACCTGAATGGTTCTACTGTGATCGAAGTTGACCAGCCCAATATGCTAGTGGCTGTAGGCGATGTGTTAGCTTACCAAATGGATGGAAGCTGGCATCCAAGAAAAGTTATTGCGATACAGGGAAAGCGGATTCAGCTTAACGCTAGTGTAATTGGTGCTCCAATATTCTTCAGGGCACAGAGTATCCCTTTGCAAAGCTATGGAGATCATTACCAAGTATTTGTCGCACCGCTAGAGCGTGAAGTTGATACGCTTTGGGACCAAGACCTGAATGAGGTTACGCCAGACTACGAATATGTCGTGGATGCAGACGGTGACGCTACTTCTGATCATTTATTTCACTATGTATGGGATCATTTAGCAACAGAAGTATATTACCTGCCACAGGGTTCGCCCTCAACTTTTTCTGCAGTTAACATACATCCTGCAGCTTTACAATATCCAGGTAAGCCCGGCGACATACTGACTGACGATTGGGTTTTGTTACACAATGCCGATGGAGACTGGGTCAGTCACCAAGTGAATTCAGTTGACACTAAAGATGGTTTTTATGAGCTAGATATGCTTGATAGTTTAGGTGGTGATGTCTGGCAGTATTCAAGTGGTCATTTTACGGATAGCTTACATCATCGGTCTTATGATAAAAATGAGACGCCAGCCTTTACAGATGCAACAAATACTAGCTGTCAACTGACGTTACTATTGAATGACTTGCCTGAAGTCTTGGTCACTGGGCGTATGCTCTGGGTGGTGAGCAGCACTAGCGCGACCAGGGTTACGCTTGTTAAGGTGTTATCCACTGATCCAATCTCAGGCACGACTACCTTGATTGTCACGCCAAGTTTGGCTGGCCAAACCTTTCCTAAATATGACACCTGGATTTATGGTAATGTAGTCAAAGCAGGTCATGGTGAAACGCGTGCTAAGAACGTTTTAGGTGACGGGAATCGAGTTAAAAAAAATCAGCGTTTCACCTACAAAAAAACTGGTTTAGCTTTTGAGCAGGATAGTGAGTTTAGCAGTGGTGTCAGCGCAGCGATAGAAGTTTGTGTTGATAATCGTCGCTGGAAACAGGTGGATAGCCTGCGTAATGCTAATGCCACCGATACCTTCTTTGAAACAAAGCTTAATGAAGATGCAGCGTTAGAAATCACTTTTGGTGACGGTGCTCATGGGCAACGGCTCCCCACCGGTATAAATAATGTGACTATCCAAGCGCGCTTTGGCAATGGCGTGCAAGGTAATTTATCTGCAGGTAGTCTGAATAAATTAAAAAAGAACCATGCATTGGTGGGTGGCGTATGTCAACCCGTTCAAGCAACGGGTGGCGGTGATATGGAAAATACAAGGTCATTGAAGACGCTCGCTCCTGCATCAGTATTGTCACTTGATCGAGCAGTATCCGTTTCCGACTATGCGCACCTTGCACAACGCCAAAGTAGTATTTGGCAAGCCAGGGCTTTTGCGTTACCTGATATACCGGGTGCAACAGATCGAGTAGAAGTCGTCCTTGTACCTGCAGAGGGAGGAGATCTAGGCGAATTACAAAATAGCTTGCGTGACTATCTAACAAAATATTCTCGTCCAGGTGTTGAGGTGACTGTCAGTCGATATCAGGCGCTTCTTTTAGATCTACGAGTGACCATTCGAGTAGATGCTCAAGCTTATGATGGAGAACTGGTCAGGGCAGCGGTAGAAGCTGCATTAAAGAATGCCTTGAGCTTACAGAAAGTAACCTTAGGCGAATCACTGTATCGCGCTAGTATCTATCAAATAATAGAACAAGTGGAAGGTGTGGAAAATGTAGAGGTAAACATGAATCCAGAAGGCTTTGTTGATGAGCAAGGGTTAATTATTTCGCCTAAGGATACCTACATTGCAGATGACGGTAGCCTTCGCCGAATCACACCTACCGACCGTCAGTTAATTTACCTCAATACAAGCCTAGTGGGGTTGGATATCGGATGGGAGGCTGATCATGGCTAAACCTGGTTTAAAACTCTATGATGTATTGCCGCAATATATTCGTTTAAAAGATGAAAATGCCCATACTCGAGAGTATCTCACTGCGGCTGACAGCCTATTGGGTAAAATTCACCAAACCCTGCGGCAGTATTATGCTGATAACTTTCCTGATGGGAGTGAAGAACAAGAATCACAACCTTGGCTGTTGCCTTATTTTGCTGATTTATTGAATGCGCGCTTAGTGTCGCCTTTGATAGAAGGTAAGCGTGATGAGGTCAATCATGCGGTGCGTTGGCGACAGCGTAAAGGCACTCGGACCGTAGTGGATGAGGTAGCTCAGGCAGTTGGGCAGTGGGAGGTGGTGGTTCAAGAGGCCTGGCAGAGAATTGCGCAAACCCCTAGATTGGACGAACCCTTGTTGCCCGAAAGTTATTATGGATTAGATGAGACTGTTGAACCAACAATATTCTCTGATATGGCAAAGCACCCTGGGTTGCCAGCAGTTACGCCAGATTTTCGGCTAGGTAGTCGAGCAGTGGCTGATGAGGATCATCACCCCAATAGCCAAGTGAGTAGTGTGCGAGGAAAAACGGTTCGCTGGCGTCAACAGTATCCTCATGGTATTCCATGCAATCATCAAAGAATTGATTTGGCTGGTGAGTTTCAAGCCTCTACTTTTGATGATGTTTCAAAACGAACGCCTGACTTACGTTCAAGCGATTGGCGAGTAGGGCACTATCATCCCCGTAAGATTCTGTTGTATGTAGTGCAACCAGAAGGGTTTTTTTCATCACAAGCTCCTCGAGTTCAGTGGCGTCAGCAATGGTTAGATAAGGAGATTCTGCCCAGTGATAACTTCCTAAATTGGGTAACACTCTACACTCGGTTAGATCGCACGCTGGTATTTGAAAATCGGCACCTAGGCGGGCCTCGATTTTTTCCTGTAGAGATCCGAGGCATTTTTAAGCTTGGTCAGGTGCCAGGAAGTGGTGTGGGTTCTCCTGATGCGGGTCGGTACCATTTTTCAGGATTGGTGTTGGAAAATAGCGTGGAAGTGGATTCTGGCACAGTTTCTCTGGATCGGTGTGCGGTAAGACATATTGAAGTTCATAGTCGATATGCTGGTGACGATCCCAGGCATTTGGTAGAACCTGTGATTGATGCGAAAGATACGCTTTTTCATAGTATTCAGGCAGCAACCAGCCTTGCTCGGTTGGAATATTGTACGGTGCTAAGAAAGTGTTTAGTGGAATCTCTCCAAGCCAGTGATACGCTATTTACTTGTTTGATTCAGAAAGATCATTTGACATTGGTGCCGCCGGATAAGCAATGTATACGATATTCTCGTATTCATTCAGATCAAATGCCGTTAAATCTAGACGCAAAGTTTCACAATACGCGCGCTCCACTATGGTTTTTTTCAGATACCTTTGGGGAACCAGGTTGTGGTGTATTGCATCCAGCGACAGAGCCAGAGATTCGTTATGGTGCAGAAGATGGTACTGAGGTGGGCTGCTACCACTTTTTACAACTTAGTCTTCGGTTCGAAGCAGTAACAGACAAACTAAAAGATTTTTTACCCTTGGGTTACGAGGCAATTGTCGTGCCCGACGAGCATCTCGCTCACTTAGCTGATGAAATGTAGTTCATATAGAATCCACCGTTTTTTATAGAGAGTTGGACCATGAAAACACAGATTTCAAAAAATACTTTTTCAACTGATCATCGTTACTCTGGAATTTATCAGCAAATGGGGCGTATGATCACTGATGCCGATTGGAATGAGTTATCTGATTTAGTTCAACACCAGTTGTTTGACGCCTTAGAAGATGTGGTTGGTAGTGGTGCCCCACGTAACAGGGGCATGGTGATCCCCACAGGTCCTGATAGTTACGGTTTGCGTTGGGGGCATCTTTATGTGCAAGGTGTTCATGCTAGGGTGGTGCCCATTCCGAGTGTAACTACACCTGCTTTTGATTTTGCACAACAGGCAGACTTTCCGTCTGCGCCGGTGTTGACTGCCGGCAGGCATAGGCTGTACGCAGATGTTTGGGAGCGGTCAGTGACTGCATTGGAAGAACCATCACTACTTGATCCAGGGCTAAAAGGAGCAGATACCTGCACGCGAAAACAAATCATGGCTCAAATAAAAGCCTGTGATACGAGTATTGCTCCTGATGATATTCAGAATAATCCGGCTATTAATCCAAGCGTAGGAAACATCCCTGTAAATTTAAGTGTACGCCAAGGGCAAACCACGCCAGATCCTTGCGACCCTTGTGCCAATGAGTTGGCATTACAAGATTCGGTTGGCAATTATTTGTTCCGCCTGGAGGTTCATCATGTAGCCTGGTCAAACGATCCTGTGCCGAGAATGACAGAGATTGTGCTTAAGTGGTCAAGTGAGAATGGTGCTGAGCAGTACCGAGTTGGTCAGGTACCACCAGGATTCGCATCCAGTAAATGGTGTTATGAATTTTTCTCTGGGCCAGATGAGACCAACGAAGCATTGAATATGACCACTGAGAAGCATATTGGGCACCACTTGCTTTCTGGATTCTCTCCCGAGCGAGGTGTGCTATTTGATGGCTATCCCACTGCTGCAGAGCCGGCTGATCTTCCTTTAGTGAGACGCTGGGATGGCTTTGTTCACTTGACACGATCTTCGGGTGATTGGGCGGTCTCTCGGGGAGCCGATCGTAATCGTGCTATCAGTGATACCTATGCTGATACAGATCATGCTTTTATTGATTTGAGTGGTGCTATTCGAATTAATCTTAATGCCTTGGTGTTGTCTGTTGAGCTAAATGATAAGGTGGCAGTAGCTGGGGATTTCTGGCAGGTAGCGGTGAGAGATGCTATCCACGATTCGGGGTCAATACTCTTGGAAGAGTCGCTGCCCCAAGGCATTCAGCATCGGTATTTTGTGCTAGGTACGATCGACGTAGATGATGCTGGTGCTATTGTTCAGTTTGATCCGGAACGACAAGCGATTTGTAAGCCTTTTGATTTTCCGAAACTCACAGACATTCGTGCTAAAGATGTTTGCTATAAGAATGATGTGTGTGACATGCCGGAAGTGAGAACCGTCCAGGATGCTATCGATTATTTGTGTCGAGAGCGTGACCTACGTTGGCATAACAAGCATTTGCATGGCATGGGGGTCGTTTGTGGTTTGAAGGTGCAGTGTGGACCGGATACAGCACCGACTGATGAGTTAGAAGCGCCAAGGCGTCGTTCTGTGGTGGTGACTGACGGTTATGCAATTGGCTGCGAAGGCGATGATATTGTCTTAGATTTACCGCGTACAAAAGACATTATGGATGCCATCGATGAGCTTCAGGACAGTACAGATGTCAATATATTAGATGAAGACGGTAACGGTTCTGTCTGTTTATATATCGACTTGGATGTTAGTGGTGAGCCGGTGCTTAGAGTGACCCATGAAGATCCGAGTCAGGCGAAACCCAATTGGCTAGACGGCACCATTTGGATGGACTTTTATGAAAGCTGCATTCAGGACCTACTTGAAGAAATAAAGAAGGTTTTGGGAGCGCTAGACATAGATGATATCGATGCAGCTGAGTCCGAAAATGGGGAGCTTATCTCAGCACAACGTAAAAAATATGTCACATTAGTTAATCTCATTTTTCACCTATTTTACCGACCTCATGGCCAATATGTTTTTACTTCACGTAAAGAGCATGCCATTTTGCGTGACCTTTATCTCAAGCTCAGAGACTTAATGCAAAGTAAAACATTTTGCGGTATGTTCAAGGGGCAAGACTTTCCAGCCTATCCTTTTGCGAAAGGTTTTAATGCAACAACCTACTTTGGTAAGCATCATCATGAGCGTATTCTTGCTCATCCAGAAGGGCGATATGTATTTACTTATCAAAGTGCCGATACAACCATTAACATCTATGATACGCAAACGCAGACACTGGTTGCAGAGACAGAGGTGCCTTCAGGTCAGGGTGGTGCTGTAACTGCGTTATGCTTGTCAAACGATGGAAAGCTTCTCTATGCAGCTGTTGATCTCAATGGTACGGATGCTATCCTCAGTCGTGCTAGGTTAGAGAACAGCAAGCCTGTTTGGGAGACTAGCGCTGTGCTTTGTAATGTAACGGTTGCAGATCTACGATTTTCGCCTGGTTTTAATCAAACTCTGTTCCTGGTGGGTTTGAATGCAGGTTTGTACGTGTTGGACACTGAAAAAATATTTACTAACGAGAAAATTGTGCCCAGCCCTAGTATCGAATTTAACGCAGTAGGGCAGGTGGCTTATGATTTCGATAATGACACCCTGTTCGCAACGGCAGCCAGTATGGATGATGAGGCGCCAGAGTACTATGATCGTATTGCTTATATCCGGTTAACCGAAGCGAGAAACAACCTTGATGCGAGCCCCATTCTTGCTAATACATTCCCATTGATAGATGAAGATGGGCAGCAGGCTTATGGAGAAGATGATATTGCTGTTTCACAAAGTGGCAATCGGGATGAAGCATATCAGGGTAACCAAGTATACATTGTGGTGGACGGTTCGAATCAAAATAAATCGATTTGGTGCTATCCAGCCGTTTTCGAAACGGATGTTCCAATGCCCTTATCCCGCTATTCACAATTGCCCGATACTGAAATTCGTCTTACTTATCATCACCAAATTGACCGTTTATTGGTATCTCTTCAAGATGAGTTTAGGCTTCAAATGTTTGAAGGCGTCACCTTAACTGTAGAACGTATTCCTGTACAGCTAATGCCAACGGATCTAGCGGTGAACCAGAAAACAGGCGATGTCTATACGCTCAACTACTTTAGCAATACGGTATCTGCCATCGGTGCGAATGAATTGAACTTTTCGAATAGTCAATTGCAGCAGCTAAGCAATTACCGCCTTGCTGTACTCATGGCGTTCTTGGCGCTTTTTGGGAATCTACTACAAAATCTAAAAGATTGCTTCTGCCACCTTTTATTAATGAAATGCCCTGATTGTAGTGAAACAGATAAAGTCTGGTTAGCTAAGATTAACATGCAAGGTAATGAGGTCTACAAAATCTGTAACATTGGTAAACGAAAGGAGTTATGGACGATACCAAAAGTAAAATATTGGCTATCTATGGTGCCTGTCTTGCCATTGATTAAACGAGGTGTCTCAAACTTTTGCTGTTCGATTATTCCAAATATATTTTCTGAACAACTCAGCAAATATCAAGCATCAACACGTGTTATTGCTCCTTTTAAAGGTAAGTCTTATAAGCAAGGTGTTCGACGAGCTAAAAAAACGGATACGAAGGTATTGTGGCGAGAGAATACCCAGGATGCTGTTGTTGTTGGAAAATTAGGGCGTGATCGCTTACTTCACGATCGAAATACCTCGAATAAAGCCTCTGCCAGCAAGCAACAGTATCGTAATATGAAGACAGATGACGCAAAGCTGATGCTCGAAAATAAAGGCATGTCTGTGAATGTGAAAGAATATAAAACAGCGCAAGCCGATGAAGCCTTGGCGCAGTATCGTTCGACACCAAAAAGTATTCCTAAGGGCAGTCATGTCACCTTATATCAACAAAAAGGAAAAGTCCTATTCTATACGCTAGATAAACAAACAGATCATGTTGTTCTGGATGATGAAAAGTTAGCAGCGCTTGAGGCGCGTAAGCAAGCCTTGTCGGATATGGAAGCAATTCATTTGGATCTTGCTCGTTCTGAGAACAGAAAATTGGCATTAGAAAAGTTTCATTCGGTTCGTTATCAAATCACAGAGATGAATACGGCTAAAGCGAGAGCAGAAGAAGATGTCGCTGCACTTAAGGAGCAAATTCAACAGCTGAAAACAGAGCGTGAGAAGACGAGGGCAGATCTGCAATCTATGGAAGCCGGTTTGAGTACACTCAGCACCAATCTGAATAGAATAAAGCTGGATGTCACTAAAGAAAGGCCGATTAAAGAAATATCAGAAGTAGATGATGAAACAAATCTTCAATTAAAATCTGAAGGTATACTCACGATTAATGATCTCGCAACTGCTGATACAGCACGCTTAACACAAAGTGGTCTTGATGAAGCCAAAGCCAGGGTGATTATTAAGCGAGCCCAAGATCGGCTGAATTTACTTCAATGAAGCTTCAGGTCAAAGGTAGAGGGCATAAAACAGGAGGGGCTAAGGGAGTAGGGCATCGAACGCCGTTGTCTTCTCAATCTCATCAGCGTTTAATGCATCAGGTCATTCATACAGGCTGTGATCCCGCTTTGCTCGGCAGTCGTGCCGAACCTGTTTTTTTTCCGAAAGATAGGGGCTTAATGAATGTATATCGTGGAATCAGTACGTTAACTCAATCGCAAACCAAGAAAGATAGTGTTGGGCTAATACAGCAGGCTTTAGTGGATTTAGGTTTTGATATTGGTCACTGGGGGCCGCGTAAAGATGGTGTCGACCGAGAATATGGGCCTGATACCGAATCTGGTGTACGAGCCTTTCAAAACACTAGGTCTATTACTCCGACAGGGGTCATGAATCAAGATACTTTAAAATGTTTGGATGAAATTCGCTCCAAGCGACTTGTACCTGAACACCAACAAGGCGCTATACCAGCTAGTGAATTTCAAATCAATTCGGCCCAGACAGGAGGCCGGGATGAGGATTTATTTTTTGATCGCGGTAGCCATCTACTCAATATAGAAACTTTCCTTAAAATTGCTCGTCTAGCGAAAGCGCATAAAGGCTGCCAATTGACTCTTGAGGGGTATCAAAGTGAAGATGAAGTCAGGGCGTTTGGTAGTCAGCTTGCCACTCAGCGTATTCAGCAGGTCGAACGATCTTTGCAATTGCTTCAGCATCAAACACCTGGCAAGTGTGATCCGGCTGACTCGCCAGCCAGAATTGCTAGGCCTCTACCCAATGTAAGCAGTGGTGTCAGCAGTTACCGTCAACGAAGAAAAGTAGAGGTAGTGCCTAAAACCGCTCGTTCTACCACTGCACCCTGCCCGCCTGGGGCGGTTAGAATTCAACCTTTAGATGCGCTTACCGAAAAGCCGGTATTGGAGAAATCTTTAGACCAGGCACGTGATTTTATCACGCTTGCCCTGGGGAAATTAGTACGTGGGCATCAGGATGGTAACGATGCATTAAAAGCGTATTTTGGCAGTACACGGCACCGTCGAAAAGTGCGAAAAAATCTAACTATCTGGCGAAGTCATGTAGATGGAACGATGCGTAACAACCATCAAAAGGGGACTGCTTGTCTCAGTAGTTGTCGTACTGCAATTGCTTTCAATAGTGGTCTCGGTAGTCATGCAATGATGACGCTTTGTGCTCGCTATTTTGCTGGTACATTTAGTATCCCACAGGAATTGTCTAATAAACAAAAAAAGCAAGCTTTTGTCGTGCTTCATGAAGCTGGTCATGGATCTATTGGTACAGAAGACTTTGGGTATGGCCATCGACGCTTAGTTGCATTTCTAGCTAGTCAGCCGAATCTAGCACTCAAGAATACTGACAGCTATACGCGGTTAGTATTTTGTTTATCAGGGCATCAGAGCTTTTGTGCACCTCGCATGTCTGCTAATGATGTAATTGATACCACGCAGATTAGCAGAGCTGATGATCAGCATGATGTTCGCAGAGGGCTCGCTTGGTTGGAAAGCTGGCTGCAATGGGTTGGGCAGGATGTTTCGGGCGCTTATCGAACACTTGAAAAAAGTAGACGAAACGGCAGTTGGTCGAATACCTATTATCAGCATCGAGTGTTCATTCCTTTTGCCCGCGTGTTCGACCTTCATCGGCCCAATACGCGAGCCTTGCCTACTTTTGCTGAGCAACGTTACATGGCTGCTGTATTGGATCGTTATCTATTGATGCGAAGGGCAGCGTCGGAGGGCGTTCATGTGAGCAAGGGGTCTCAAATGCAATGGGCGTCTGGCTCCCCGGGTCCACAAAAGCGGTTGGTGGTTGACAGTGCCTATCTTAAACTAACGCGTGATCGTAAACGTGTTGAACGGCTTTTGCCTTTTATCATTGCCGCTACGGGAAGTATTGATACAAACATGCGAGCTAAATATGAAGCTTTTACTAAAAAAGATGTGAAACGAAATTGGGATAATGCACCCCGGTGATATTTTTGTACATATACAAGGGTGTAAAAAAAGGTAGCTATGGAAAGGGCTCAGACCAGCGTTAAAGCAAAGGTGACAACGAACGGGAGATCATCTCGTACTTCACGCAAACAGGGTCGTCTGCGTCAAAATCAAGCAGTGCTTCGTGTTATTCAGGGTAATGAATATCCTGCTTCATTGAAAGAGGCTGGTGTTCAAGCTAAACACAGGCCTGTTTCTGCCAAGCCAGAAGTCAGTGTCAGTCAACCCAGTGATGCGTTAGAGCAAGAAGCAGATCGTGTGGCCCACCAGGTGTTAGCAAGATCCGAACAAGACCCAAGCCAATCTTTGTGTGACACCTGCGATGAAGAACAAGTTTCCCTTCAACGAGATATATCTGAACATGAACAAGACGAAACGCTACAGCTCCAAACATCCGAATATGGTGAAGAGGACGTATTTCACGGGGACGCAGCTGAGGAAGACAAGGAACAGGTAAATCGTCTCTGTGACGAATGTAATCATGAAGTAGATCCTCAAGCATCCAAATTACAACGAGCTGTGGTGGTCAGTCAGCCGGATGACCCCTTGGAGAAAGAGGCGGATCGCGTAGCAACCGAAGTCTTGCAAGCAAAACCAATGGCTGAGACAACTGAGTCATTGCCGGTTAACGCTATTGCTGAAAGCACCTCTGAAGAAGAGCTGCAAAGGCTTTGTGATGAATGTGAGCAAGAAGTCGAATTTCAGCGAAAGACAACCAGTTTAGATCAACCAGGCGCAGAAAAACCTGGGTTATGGCAACGAATTAAAGCAGTGTTTAGAGGAGGGCGGAAAATTCCAGGGAAGATCGCTCAGTTTTTTAGTGATCGAATGGGGTATGATATTTCTAATGTTACCATTCATACTGACCAGCAGGCAGCAGAGACTGCAGAGGCTATCAATGCGCGTGCATATACCTATCAGGATCATGTGGTGTTTGCCCGAGATGCATATCAGCCTGATTCTCATGCGGGGCGGCACCTACTAGGTCATGAATTAACACACGTGATCCAGCAAGGGGCTGCTCCCCAGGTTCATGAAACAGCTGTATCGCCACAGATTTCAACCGCCCAGAATCCTAGTGTTAGTTCAGTTCAAAGGGATGAAGATGACAGTTTTGGAGGGCGATTTCTAAACACTGTTAACGACATCGGCAACAGGATTTCAGGTGCTGCTGAAGTGGGTGTTGACATGATCTGGTCAGTGGTGGAACGAGTTGCGCCGAGGCAACTGATGAATCTTATTCGTGAGGTTCAGCAAAAAGGCTTCTTTGGTTATATCCGTGAGAAAATCAGTGAAGCCGCGGATTCAATTTTTACAGGCTTGTCTAATCAGAGCGGCGTCATTGGCACATTATTTCAGACGTTTTCACGCTTGGCTGGCAGTGTAGCAAATATTCTCGTTGGATTGGCGCAAGGCAATTGTGAGCCCCTGTTTGCATCATTGAGACAGATGCGAGATATGGTAACGGAATTAGCGGGTGATGCCTGGTCAGCGATTAGCAATTTTTTTAGGCCCATTGGAGACTACTTTTCAGATCTTTGGCAGCGTTTTGGGGCGCCTGTGGTGGATTGGTTACGGGAAGTGGCCGGGGATACATGGGCATTTATTTCTGGTCTGGGGCGTCAAATTTGGGAATGGTCACGTCCAGTGATAAATGCCATAAGAACCTTTGTTGGGGATGCCTGGTCTTGGATGAAACAGCAGTTGGGTATTTCAGATGGAGCTGGGAGTAATGAGGGTGGGTTGATACAGTGGATTCAGGAACAGGCTCAAGCTGCTTGGCATGCGATCAGGGAGCAGCTGGCCCCTGTTATCGAACCTATCCAGGGTGTCATACAAAGCGTAAGAGAAGTATTACCTCTTGATGCAATCCTTCATTTTCGTCAAACCCTCAACGGTTGGTTGCAACAGGCTGCTGAAACAGCGCGCAACATGGATGCTGGTGAAGGAGGTGATGTTGCTGAGAATCAAGATAGTTTGCGTGCCATTTTACCGGCTATTTTAGAGAGTATTCAAAGTTTTCGTGGCAGCTTGATTTCTACAGGGGTTTGGGTTGGGGAAAAAATTGGTCAGGTGGTTGAAGTTGGTCAGGGTTTTATTAGTGCGATTGCTCGGTCGCCTATTGTGCGAGGCATAGGTGCTGCTTTCGGATGGTTGAATGATGGGTTGAATCATCTTAATCATTGGGCTCAACAGACTGTACAGGGCTTATTTACCAATATCGGTAACGCCTTGGTTTGGCTGTCTCAATTTATTGAGCCCGTATTAAATGCATTGCGTCGTATCCTGGAGGTGGTGGGTAATCTATTAGGGCGCTTACCTGACTTTTTGTTGGGGCCGATTTGGTGGTTGTTGCCGGACTGTATCAAAAATCCGATTAAGAATTTCTTTATTGAGCAGATATTAGCGCGAATACCTTTGTTTCAGCAGTTGATGGAAGCGGGGGATATTTGGCAACGAGTACAAGCCACCGCTCTGAGTATACTCAGACAGATTTTTGTCGATGGCGACCTTATGGGTGCCGCGTGGCGTTTCTTCCGGGAAATGTTGGGCTTAATTGGTATCCCGGCTCAATTAGTGGTGCGTATCATTGCCAATGCGGCACAGGCGATATCCGATATTATCATGAATCCTATTGGTTTTCTGAATAATTTGCTTCGCTCCATGTGGCAAGGGGCAACACAGTTTTTTAGTAACATTTTGAGTCATTTGTTGGGTGGTGTCACGGGTTGGTTATTTGGTCAAATCGAAGAAGCTGGATTAACCCCGCCTGACATTACCAGCTTTCGCTCTATTGTTGAGTTTGTATTTGATCTACTGGGACTCACGCTTGAAAACATCTGGAGAATTTTAGCTGAGCATGTGGGTAGACCACTGGTGGATCGAATTCGATCGGCATTAGAGTTTGCCACCGGTGCATGGGAGTTTGTCCGAGTTGCAGTCACTGAAGGGTTACCAGGTATTTGGCGTATGATTCAGGAGAGGCTGTCTGATTTGTGGAATTTAGTATTAGACAGTGTTGCCAGTTGGGTTAACTCGGCGATTGTTACCACGGCGTCTAGGTGGTTACTGTCATTATTAGATGCAACGGGTATCACGCCTGTCATTAATGCCTTGATTGCTGTCTACCGTGCTATTGAATCTTTCGCACAATATTTGGTGCAAATGCTTGAAGTGGTCAATTCAGTGGTGGCCGGTTTAGGTGAAATTGCGCAAGGGATGATACAGCGTGCAGCTGACTATCTCGAATCCACCATGGCAGAATCTTTGCCCATCGTGATTGGCTTTCTGGCCAATCAGTTTGGTTTAGGGCGTTTAGGTAGTCGTGTTAGAGAACTGGTTGAAAGTTTAAGAGAGCGAGTAAACGGTGCTTTAAGTTGGCTGATTGGTAATGCCGTACGATTGGGGAGCGGCTTTTTGGATATGGTTCGCAGTGGTGTGGCGGCGGTGAGGAATTGGTGGGAAAATCGTCATTCTTTTCGAGATTCAACTGGGCAATCCCACCAGCTTTATTTCCCAAGCGAGCGTGGTGAATTGACTGTTGAGAGTGATCCAACGCCTGTCGGTAGATTTTTGAGTGCGCTAGTGATTGCAAATGAGGATCCGCAGCGAGCTCAGAAGCAAAACCATAAAACGCGAGCGCAAGCTAAATTGAATGAGATTAATCGTATTAAAACAGATATTGCACGGCAAAGAAGGGGTGCCGATACCAGCAGTTTGCAAACACAACTTAATCAGAAGATTAATGAGCTATCAACGCACTTAACACCATTGCTGGGTGGTGTGGGTGATACTAATGGTCGTTTGCCGAGTCCTTTAACTTTGAATACCCTAAATGACCCGCCTGTGACGATGCCGAGAAGCCCAGAAGAAGAGCAGATTGATTTAAATGGTGCCAGACAAATTTTATTATTAGCGGTAGAAACAGCAGATGGTAGTGAGGCCTTGGCTACCAATTTTGATCGAATTCGTACTCGGTTTGCATTGAGTGAAGTCAGTTATCAGCAAAATGGTGACAGATATGCGGTAAAATTGCGTGCAAGTCGGGAACAAAGGGTCGACGTTAATGTCGCTCATCGAGGCACTACTACGGGCATTAATATGGCTTCTAGCATCACGCATAACACTGGTACAGCAGCAGGGGATACGGTGGGTATCAGTATGGAAGCCGACCCATTAGGGCGAGATAAAATAAATGCAGGCAGCGAGCCAAGAGCATCTGCGTTGCGAGGCGTTATGAGTAAGTTGGTCACTAATCCCAGTCGCCGCAGTGCGTCGAAATATATTAAGGGGCATTTGCTAAACCACAATATTGGTGGCCCTGGAGATAGTACTAACATGTATCCTATCACTGGTGCAGCTAATAGTGCGCATCATTCTCGAGTTGAAAGTCGTGTCAAAAGTTGGATTGATCGCCAGTACTGGGTGAGCTATCGTGTACGTGTTCGGAATATCACAGAATCAATCAGACATCCAAATGCAAAACATCCAGAAAACTTTATCAATGCGACTTTCCAGTGCGAAGCTCATATCAAGAACTTGGATGGCAGTGAACGAGAGGCATTTAATGACAATATTATTTCTACCTATTCGCAACAGGATGTTGGTGGTGAGCAGGTTGAAGAAACGGCTCCATTGAATCTGAATAATGGTGTTAGACAAGCGTTAGATAACCTTTCTAGTGGCAGTCGAACGGCAGCTGCTATTGCTAATGCAGTGGAACGTTATAATGCAAGTGTGGCTTCCCCGATCGGATTCGGTAGCGCAAGAATTAGTGCTATGTTGGATGCTTATCGAGAAACAGGAGATCTTGCTAGCTGGACAGGTGCGCGCCGTAGCGCCCTTACCTTTGTGAATAATAGGGCTACAATCATTCGTTCGGTACTGACCAGCCCTATTACAACAGATTAACTAAATAGAATAGCATTTGATTTAATGAAACCAATGTTATTTGGATAACAAGAGGTATAGATGGCACACAAAGTTCATCATTTAAACTGTGCAACTCTTTGCCCCGGCACACGGCGTCTGATGGAAGGCCGAGGTAGCTATTTTGCAGCTGGTAAACTGATTTGTCATTGCCTTTTAATTGAAACCAATGAGGGACTGATTTTGGTCGATACCGGATTTAGTTTGCAGGATGTTACCAAGGGTTTGATGATCGATAAGTTGATGCTGAAAACATTCAATGCGCGCTGTGATCCGGAGGAGTGTGCTATTAACCAAATTAGGGGGCTAGGATATCAGCCTGAAGAGGTGAAGCATATTATTGTTACCCATTTAGATAGAGATCATGTGGGTGGTATTAAAGATTTTCCTGGTGCGCAAGTACATTTGTTAGCGGAAGAATGGGCGGCGGCTATGGATCCATCCACAATAGCTGAAAAATGGCGATACAGTCCACGTGATTGGCGTCACTCACCTAATTGGTCGTTACATCGTGTGCAAGGTGAAACTTGGTTTGGTTTTGATTCAGTTCAGGTATTGTCAGACGCTTTGTTTGAAATATTGCTGATACCGCTTGTGGGCCATAGTCGGGGACATGCTGGTGTAGCAGTGTCTACCCATGAAGGTTGGTTGCTTCATTGTGGCGACGCTTATTTTCATCGAAATGAAATTCGTCAAATGAACTGGTCCCGTCCTTTGGGTATTAAAGCGATCCAATTCTTAGATGATGTTGCGCGTGCCGATCGGATTAACAATCAAAAGCGGTTAGCGCATTTAGCCAAGATGCATAGCCATGAAGTAAGATTAATTTGCTCACATGATGAGGAGGAATTTAACGCTTGTTGTGCAAAATATAACTACTCTAGCCATTATAACAGTCACCCAGATAAGTCATTTTGATATTTTCGTAAGTTGTACTAAAATTCTCTTACTTATAGTGTGTGATGAGGATCATATATGAGAATGAAATCTAGTGTTTCGGCCGATGGGCGTCAATTAACTATTATCCTAGGCAGTAGATTTGATTTTCAACAAGTGAAAGAGTTTAAAAACTTATTCGACGAAGAGGCAAGCCAATGTTGCCAAGAGTTTGTAGTTGACTTAAATGACACAGATCATCTTGATAGTGCAGCATTAGGTACGTTGATAGCAATGAGAAAATCTATGAGCTCTAAAAAGTTCTGCATTTTAAATCCAAAGCCTCAGATTAAAAAAATACTCAATTCTTTCAAACTCGATAGAAAATTCACTATTGAATAAGGTCCCTTGACAGGCGTATAAAGTGAATTTAATTCCAGATTAACATCTCATGATCATTGAAAGTTTTTCTTATTTTCACTATTATCTCTGGCATTGCTAATGTAAGTAGTCTGACCTTCAGGCTCACCTCAGATGTTCCCACCCAAGTGCCCCTGTCGCAATATCGGTGTCTCATCTAATTTCACTCAATGCATTTTATAGGAAAGACTCACATTGATTATTGCCTCAAATATTACCATGCAATTTGGACCTAAGCCCTTATTTGAAAATATTTCTATGAAGTTCGGCGAGGGAAATCGATATGGCTTGATCGGCGCTAATGGTTGCGGCAAATCAACCTTTATGAAAATCTTGAACGGCGAGTTAACGCCTACTTCCGGTAATGTTTCTTTTTCACCTGGCGATACAGTAGGTACGCTTAATCAAGATCAATTTGCTTTTGAAGCATATACTGTTGTTGATACTGTGATTATGGGTGATACCAAATTGTGGGCGATTAAACAAGAGCGAGATCGGCTCTATGCTTTGCCAGAAATGTCTGAAGAAGAAGGGATAAAAGTGGCTGAGCTAGAAGTTGAGTTTGCCGAGTTAGATGGTTACAGTGCGGAAAGCCGAGCGGAAGAAATACTCTTGCAGGCAGGAATTGAAAGCGAGTTACATTACGGGCTCATGAGTGAAGTGGCACCGGGTTGGAAGTTGCGGGTGCTATTGGCACAAGTTCTGTTTTCAGACCCAGATATTCTTTTGCTAGATGAGCCCACCAATAACTTGGATATTTATACCATTCAATGGCTTGAAACAGTTCTGAATAGCCGAAAAAGTACCATGATCATTATTTCGCATGATCGCCATTTTTTAAATTCAGTATGCACACATATGGCAGATATTGACTATGGTGAACTAAGAGTATATCCAGGGAACTATGATGACTTTATGTTGGCATCCACTCAAGCGAGAGAGCGGCTAGAACAAGCTAATGCTAAAAAAACTGCTCAGATTGAAGAGTTAAAACAGTTTGTGAGCCGGTTCTCTGCTAATGCATCTAAAGCCAAGCAGGCTACTTCAAGAGCGCGGCAAATGAGTAAAATAAAACTTGAAGACATTAAAGCCTCTAGCCGGGTCAGCCCTTATATTCGTTTCCAACAAGAAAAAAAACTTCATAGGCAAGCTTTGGTATTTGAAAAGATCGAACATGGATTTGATAATGAGGTGTTATTCAGCAACGGGAGTATTATTCTTGAAGCTGGTGCTCGGTTAGCAGTTATTGGAGAAAATGGGTCAGGTAAAACCACCTTGCTAAGATGTTTGATGAATGAACTAGAGGTTAATAAAGGTAAAATAACCTGGTCTGAAAATGCCGCTTTAGGGTATTGCCCGCAAGATAGTTCAGATGAATTTTCTGGCGATCAAACTATTTTTGAGTGGATGAGTCAGTGGCGAAAACCTACTCATGATGATTTGACCGTTAGAGCCATGTTAGGTCGCTTGCTTTTCAAAGCAGATGACTTTAAGAAGCAAGCGAAGGTTTGTTCTGGAGGAGAAAAAAACCGTCTCTTGTTTGGTAAGTTAATGATGATGGATCCCAACATCTTGATTATGGACGAACCTACCAACCACTTAGATATGGAATCCATAGAAGCCCTAAACCTCGCTTTGGAAAACTACGAAGGGACCTTGATTTTTGTAAGCCACGATCGAGAGTTCGTATCATCCCTTGCAAACCGTATTCTTGAGATTAAGGATAAACAGTTGATTGATTATCAGGGTACCTATGATGAATACCTGGCAAGCCAGGTATTTGCAGCAGGATAGTGTAGAATCGAACGATTTTCTTTTAATCCCTCCTTCATTTAAAAAGCTGCTCTAGCTACTTTATATACTAATAGTCGTTAGAGGGAGCTTTAGTAACACATGCTTACAATATAGATGTTGCCCAATATATAAACGATACTCATTGTCAGTAGATATCAGTAAAAAAAGCCATTAAGCTGAGCAAAAAATTTAGTCTAATGAGTAACCCTTCAATGCCAGAATTTATACAGGTAAGGAATGTATCTAGCGATCTTTTTGATCTCCAGTACGATGGTCAGCGCGTCAAGGCCGATGCAGACGGGTTTTTTACGACTAATATTGGAAAAGTTTCTTTAAAAGTCAAGGAAGGAATTCAAAAGCATGATTTCTTAGCTAGGCGATTTGACTTTAGAGAACCCTTGCAAGTAACTATTACAAGAGACTGGGGTTCTGGTACTGACACTTTAGTTCAACAAGTTAACATCGAAGATTTTGATGATGACGGACATATAGATTTAGAAAAGTTACTAAGCGGGCAGCCAGCTGAACATGAGTTGCAGAGCATCTCTATCGATCTAGCCCCAAAAATAAACCTCAGCTCGAAGCCTATGACTCATGTTAACTCTGATTCTCCGTATTCAGACGATTGGACGGCATTGCTCACGCCACCGACCGGGCAAGAACAAGCATCGCCTACCAAAGAACTCGAAATATTACCTATGAATGAAACCGAAGCATTCGAAGTCACAAGAAATTTTGATGATAAAGGTTGGAGTGATAACCTTGAAGTATATGTACCTGATTTTGAAGCTGCAGCATCAAGCGTTTTGGAGAAGGCTATTCAGGAAAACAAATTAAATGCTAGAATGAGAGCAGTTGATCCTAGAAACCAGAACGGTGCATTCTTTGATGGTTATGGAATATCCTCAGATTCATCTTCAAGTGAGGAACAGTGCTTAACTGCTAAGGCTCGTCAGTTATTGTACACTGCATTACTCGATCTTTTCCCAGAAAATGTTAAGACATATTTACTGGATGACCCTAACAACCGGTCTAAACTCGATGAAGTGTTTGAGTTTAATCAGATTCGTTTTTTGAGCCCTGACAATCTCGAGCCTCATAATCGAGGCTGGCATATCGATTTCGATGGTTTAAATTTAGTGATGAAGCTTGGAAGAAATAAACCGGGTGAGCTAGGAACTCTCTATGACAATAGGTTCAACAACGTAAAACCGCCAAATCCAGGCCAACCTACTGATGAAATTGAAGGATTAGGATTACCTTTTATCGATCGCGATCATATTATGACCGCTCAAAACCTGAATGATGACGAACTAAGGCAAGCAGGACTCAACGGTAGTCCGACTATTCATACGGGTCAACGTTTAAATCAAGCGCTAGGTGTTAGAAATTCTGTACATGCTGGGCCAAAAGCACGACATTTCATTACCGATACTGGCACGGATCGACGTTGGATAATGACTTGTGAGCTAAGCCCTAAAGAAAAAATTGATCAAAAAAATCTCTGCTTTATGGCAAGACTAAAAATGTCTAGGCTTGCGAAATTAGTTCTTACAAGCCACGCCGCCGCCTTGCTTTCGGAGAGGTTATTTGATAAGGATCATCCTCAGTATATTAGAGATGATCAGTTATCTGCAGCACTATTTGATGAGATTAAACCTTCAGTATCTCCAAACAAACATGCCGAGCTGCTTGAACGATATTCTACCTATCAATTTGAATATTCAAACGACCCTTCACTTGGATCTTCGCCATTTGATATCATACAAGCTGATTTAGATAGAGCAAACGGATCTGCAGAGTCCACATCTGAACCTAAGACGACGAAAAAAAATCGCAAAGGTATCAGAAGATTTATTTCTAAATCATTTCGGCCTTTCCGAAGAAATACATATGCTCCCTAAATGCCTCTCTCGCTCAAATCATTGTTCGTAAAATCGTAAAATTACCAAAATATTTGTGTCCTCTTTAATATATTTGTTCCTGGTACATAAGCAATACTATGGCCGCACAATCGCTGTGGTTTAAATTTCAACTGACAATATTTACTTTACCTACTGAGGTTTGTATGAATAAGCGTTCATCTATCTTTTGGATATTGGGGCAGATAATCGGGTTAGGGGCAGTGTTATTCAGTACTTCAACATTTGCAACGATTTTAAAAGACCAAAAGGAACTGGGTTGGGTTTCAAAAAGAGACCTAACCAGTAGTCAATTCACTACTGAATTTAATAAGTATAAAAACAAAGGTTACCTAATGATAGATGTAGACGGCTATTCAGTTGGAAATAGTACGCGATACTCTATGATTTGGCGTAAGAATACTGACGGCCGGGCATGGGCAGAACATAGGAATCTTACTTCTTCAGGTTATAGTAGTAAGTGGCAGTATTATCGAAGTCGTGGGTATCGACCCTTAGACATTGCTGCCTACCAATATGGTGGTCAGCTAAGATTTGCTGGAATTTGGGTGAAAAATAAAGAGAATATAGGCTGGTCTTCATATCGAAACCTAACAAGTCAGAGATATGGAGAAATTTTTGCGGAAAAAAGTAGTAGTGGGTATCGATTGGTCGATATGGAAGCTTACCAAACAAGCAGTGGACTACGTTACTCAGCTATTTGGTATAAAAATACGCCTTATCGCCCTTGGGCACAACTTCGAAACATGACCCGCACTAAATATCAGCAAGAAGTCAGTAGCCGCGGAGCTCAAGGATATATGGTCGTGGACTACGAACGTTATAGCACGCCATCTGGGACACGTTATGCGGCGATTTGGGAGAAAAAGCCAGGTTATGCTTATCAGATTCGTACTAATCGTTCTGAACGACAATTTGCGAATCTCTGGCGTGAATATCGTGATAAAGGCTATCGTCTTGTAGATTTTGAGCGTCATGGCAATCAATACGGAGGCATATGGTTAGAGAATAATTCGAGATATCGTTACAATCGAAAGTCACAATTAGACAGTGTTGTGGATAATTATCGTGATGATAATAATCTTCCAGGCATATCTGTTGCGATTATAGAAAATGGTGTCACGCGATATCGTCGTGGATTTGGTTTTGCAGATACCTGGAACAACAAAGTTGCCCACTCAGGTACAGTATATAATGCAGCCTCAGTATCAAAAGTGATTGGTGCGACTTTAGCGGCAAAGTTAGAAAGTGAATTAGCTTTACGTAATGGGAGCACTTTCTACCTTGATTTATCTGATAGGACAGATTTTTATTTGACAAATGCGCCAGCTCGACACGCGCATACAGTGGAAGAATTATTGTCGCACTATGCTTGTATCCCACATTACGATACTAATCCAGGCATCGCTAACCAGACGAATCATTATACTAGCGCAGTATCTGCTGTCCAAAGCATTTGGAACAATAATTTAATTTCGGGTTGCACCATTGGCTCAGATCGAAATTACTCTACTCATGCATTTAC
>JAYPYM010000003.1:2831-4096 GCA_038135915.1 Gammaproteobacteria bacterium | reverse complement strand
GCTAGAAGAAGCTACCAATCGTACGATTAATCAATTAATAGCCAGTGAGTTAGCTACCCCTTATGGGCTCGGAAGTATGCGAGCACAATTCTCCTCTGCGAACTTGCCCAGCAACTATGAGCGAGCAGTGCCCTATACTAACAGTAATTGGCCAACTTCCTATGGTAACAACAGTTGGAAAGTGTTAGGTGGTGGTATTGAAACCAATGTATACGACCTTGCCAAATTCGGGTGGAAAGTATTGAATGCAGACATTGTCGATGTAAACACGCGTGATAATCGTTTGTGGACACGTGCAGATTCGAGCTTTTGGTCTTCGCAAGGTTTGGCTTGGAGGCTGCGTACTAAAAATGGTGGTCGGCGTGTAGCAGAACATGGTGGTTCTTGGACCGGCGCTCGTTCATTCTTAAGAGTCTATCGAGATGATGGTCTTGTCATTGCGATTATGTCTAACCGGAGTGGTCATAAGAGTACTAACGATATCGATGATTTAGCCGATGACCTTGCAGGTGTGGTTCTAAATTAATACCTTCTAGATATAATGTACGTTAGAAAAACAGAGGCCTTTTACGGCCTCCGTTTTTCTAAATGCTTACAAAGCGTTCATTGGTAAGCATCCTATTGGCCTTGCACGTTATTTCTAAACTGATCTAATCTCTCAAGCATTCCGATCATGTTTTCTGATAATTTTATAAGATTGAAAAATACTATAAAATACTGGTTAAGTTTTCTATTAATAAATAAACCGAGGTTTGAGCACAACCCGCGCAATTCATTAGAATCTTCATAGCTAGTCTTGTTTCCAATCCTCCTCTTAATGCGTAATAATTGATCTTGATAGTTTGTAACCCCTGATACATCTATTTTTCTCAGACCACAGATAAAATAACAATGAGGTTCTAATAATGATAAATGAGTTTGCTGTTGGCGGAGTGCTGCCCACCAGTATACAGGATGTAGAATTAAGCAGCGTACGCTCGAGGGCTTCTTCTCGCTCTCAACATCATCGCTCAAGTGCGCCGCCTTCAGTGCGAACAAGTGCCCAGCCGCCCTCTCTAAGGTCACCGAAGAGCCCATTAAAAAAGAGCTTGATATTCGCTGCGCTTGGGTTTGGCGCTACTTTTGGGGCATCCTATGTTGGTTGGAATGCTACCTATAAGCGGCTCTCGAATTTAAAGCTGGAACTGAAAGACGGCAGTTCAGCTCAAGTTGGCGGTAACACCAACATCGACTTGAGAGTTGGTGGTTTGGATTTAAATCAATTG
>JAYPYM010000003.1:0-2821 GCA_038135915.1 Gammaproteobacteria bacterium | reverse complement strand
ATCATCAAAGCAAAACTTGATATTGGTGAGTTTCCAACGACAATGGCGCTGGGTGCTTCAACCGCAGTGGGTGCGCTATTGGGGTGGGCAGTATTTCTGACGTCGCGACTCCAGGAAGTGAATAGCGATATGCGAGATCAGACAGAAATGTTGACCACGATATTAGCAACAGTTACTGAGATGTCGTCAGTGGGGCATGCTCTAAATTAGCAAAGCCTAAACGCTTTTAGAAACTGCCCTGAAAGATTAGGTTGAATGATCAGCAAGTGGCGTATGCCTGTGTTTGCCCCTAAGCGGTGGATGAAAAATCCCAGATACGGTTAATGATTTTTTCGCCTACGATGGGCAGATCATAGGTGCTTGGTATGTTAGTTTCATTAATTTAAAATAGTTTTTGCCCAGCGCTATATTTCTGAATGCTTCATCGCTTAGGTATTGTAAAATACGGCTGGTTACCTCTAATTCTTGATAATATATTGAAAAGTCTTTTTTTCTAGAAGCGACAAAATCCGTTCCAGGTAGTATACGGTCAGAATGCCGGTTCATGAATTCAACATAGATGGTACGTTTTTCAGGATCATTAAAGTAGTTGTCATGGATTACTCGCCAAGAGAGGTCTACCATTAAATTGGGATACTTATAGAACATGGCAGATAATATATTGGTATGAACCAAGGGGTCTATAGTTGTTAGCTCTTTTGATAAACCCATGTGAGCCCAAATGATTTTGTTGTTTGAATATTTTGAAAGAGCGTACTCTATCAGTGATAAAAACTGTGTTGGGTTGCTATCGTTTCCTAGATCAGCATGAATATTTATCGGTATGCCACGCTCTTCCAGCAGGGCCATAAAGTTTGCCCATTTATCAATACTTTTTTTAGTGGCAGGCTCAGCGGCATTTCCCAATAGTGCTTGCTTCATCATGTTAACTTCACCCATCCATTTAAACATATTAGGATATTCTTTATCGTATAGAGCGATTGTTTCTGTTATATGTTCTGGATTTGCAAGATCTGGAAATGTCATCGATAAGGTCATATGGACGCCCTTGGACTTAAACTCAACTAAATTTGCAGCATTGACAAAGTCATTTTTGATAGTGGGCAATGCTGGGGTACCGATGCAGTCTAGATAGTAAGTACAGTCAGAGTCTGCGGGGAGCATTTGACCAATACCATAGATGTTGACGAAATAGACCCCCGCTTTTAAAAAATATTCGTTCAATTCAGGGAATGGGATTGCTTGACCGCCGAAGGGGCGGAAGTGAACGTGAGAATCGACAATTGCTGTATAGGGTTCATTTTTTCGATCAAAACATTGAGGTGTGATAAATCGATCTAAACCTTGTTTACCAGTTTTAGGCACTTGGGAAACACAGGCTGTCATCAAAACGAAGCAAATAATCAACAAAAAACTTTTACAATACAGAAGCGTGAATTTTTTCATTTTCATGATCAGTCCTTACAAATACTAGGTCGTTGAATGGTGATGCCTCTTAAAGTTCTCTGCCTGCTCGAATATCTCTTTGTAAACCTCATCTCTGTCGACAGGTGGGTAGCCATGCTTAGCTAAAAGCAGAATTAAGCCTACTTTCAATGCAGCCTTGATATCATCTTTTTTATGCCAATCTGTGTATTTGGCTTTGTCATCCACCTCAATTTTTACTGCTTTCGACAGTTCTATTAGCTTGTCTTCTGGGTATTCAAAATCATATTTTATTGCGAGTCCTTTGAGGATATCGTAAAAAGCTTTTTCCTCAAAATCGATACCAAGATCAGCGTATGAATCTCGCTCTGTCCTCATCTTCTGCCAAAGATCAATGATTTCATCGGTGAAGTCTTCAAGAACGTTACTGTGCAAAACATCACTTTCTTTGCGTTCATTATAGAGATCCACTAAGGCTTTGAATTTTTTTGAAAAGTCCAAGCCCTTTGACTTATTGGTTTTCTTAAAATCACTAATAGCCTTAGCTAGCAGTTGTTGTAACAGTTTTATTTTGGTATTCGGTAATTTGATCTTTTCAATCTTAGCGAGGTAGTCATCATCAAATAGATCGGTTTCACCGCTTTTGTCTTCGCCCAGCTTGAAGATCTCCTCAACGCCATCGGCCTTGAGGGCTTCTTTGATCATATCTCGAACTTTGTTGTTCATTTGAGCGGTGTCGGGCGCATCGCCCTTGGTGAGTTTAAAAACGATGGATCGCACCGCTATATAAAAATGAACCTGATCTTTTTCAGCGTGGCTGAGCGCTTCGCTGCCGCTGCAAATGTCGTATGCTGCTTTTAAGCGCTTGACCAAGTGCATGAAGCGTTTCTCGTGTTCTTGGGTTAGCTGCACAAATTCCGCTGCCATATTCAGGCAATTAAGCTGCTCCATGGGGGAGCCAGTGAAGTAGGCTGTGGTATCGAATTTGTGGAACATTTTGCGCAGTAGATCCAGGTGATCTTTCACGATAATTACTGACTGCTCAATTTCTTCGATGTTCTGCTGATCTGCTTTGTTGTAGTGGGCGAGGGCAAGGTTCATCTGTTTTTTGATGCCGATATAATCGACGACCAAGCCTTTCTCTTTGCCTTCATATTTTCGGTTTACCCGAGAGATGGTCTGTATGAGATTGTGACGTTGGATCGGCTTGTCGATGTAGATGGTATCTAAAAAGGGGGGCATCAAAGCCCGTGAGCCACATATCTACAACAATGGCGATTTTGAAATTGGATTTGGCCTTTTTAAATTGAATGTCGAATTTTTTACGCTCATTTTTGTCACCCAGCATGTCCCACAGTGCTTTGGGGTCATCCTTACCTCGGGTCATGACCATTTT
>JAYPYM010000002.1:43234-48192 GCA_038135915.1 Gammaproteobacteria bacterium | reverse complement strand
TTGTTATATCCTTGATAACGTCACCCTTTATAGCAATATCCTGATCTCTCCATTTGTCACTTGGTGCAGGTCCAACTCTAAAATATTCGTTGGCTATGTTTACACCACCAATGAGCGCAAATGCATCTTTTGTTTCAGCATCCACCACCCACATTTTGTCATGAAAGCGCTTATTGCCGCGATACCAATCGGTTAAGTCGATTTCATTGATCCATTCCAGTGGACCAGTCTCATAGCCTTCAACTTCGATACCGTTTAATTTTAAGTCATAGTACATAGCTTGGGTTTGCATGCTTGCATTAAAATAGGCATCTACAATAATTTTGATATCCTGATTGTCTTCTTTTTTTCTTTTTATTAAAAGGTTGGCAAGGTGCAGGCCGGCTTCATCGCCATTGAAAATGAATGCTTGTATGCGAATGGACTTTTTTGCATTGACGATTGATTGTGCTCTGAGGGCAAAGGCGTCTTCTCCTGACCTCACGACTGCAAATCTTGAGCTTGAATCTGTGTTGATCGGGAATACGCTTTCGCAGCCGATGGCTTCGATAGGGCTACACTGAAATTTAAAATCATTTTCCAGTACTGAATATTCAGAGAACCCCAGTGATGGTGAAAGAAAATACAAACAAGACATTAAATGTAAAAGCCGAGAAAAATGCATCTTTTTCCTAAATACAACTGCCGCGAGGCTAAAAATGATCATTGATGTTAATTTCAGTGGTGTCTAAAGAATAGTCTTTACCATTGAAATTGCTATAACTTATGTGGACCGTCTTAACGCTTTATTCAATAATTGCTATAAATGTTAAAGCAAAGGTTGTTACCGGCTGATATAAAATCATTTAGATATCTTAAAGAGGGTAAAATAGTATGGTATCTCGTATTTATGATCGAGTTGCGCACACTTTTGATAGCGATTGGAGTGGCATTTATAGTCGGTCGCGTAGAATCAATGTTAACCAGATATTAGAACACATAGATGTCGAGTGTTTAGAGCGGGCGGTCGATTTTGCTGTAGGTACGGGTAATGCTTTTCGAGATCTTTCTCAGCACATAAAAATAGAAGAGCGTTTAGGCCTGGATATTTCAAACGAAATGCTAAAATGTGCTGCTGAAAAGCTAAAAACTGGATTTACGGGCATATGTGATAACTTATTGAATATTGGTAATCATATTGCGCCAGCTTCACAAGATCTGGTGCTATGTCACTTTATCATGGGTTTTGTGCAGCCAGAAGATGTGCTAAAGCGAGCATTTGAGGTGTTAAAGCCGGGTGGTTTTATATCTATTGCATCAACGACCCAGCAAGCACTGTCTGAAATTCACACAGACTACTTTCCTTTCACTGCAAAAGTGCTCAAGGTGAATGCTGCTGTGAATGAGATGATAATACCAAAAGACCATAAAAGCTTCGAAAAAAAAATACAAGCGCATGGATTTGAACTAATAGCGTCTCACAATGATCGGCCGCTTTTGTCTTTTAACTCTGCAGATGATGTCTACAATTGGGCGATTCACTCTGGCTGGGCTGCTACTTATTTTAATCGTTATTACTGGGTTAAGCGAATAGGTTCAATGGCTTGGCTGAAAGCAGCCGAATTGATGTTGGCGCCTTTGTATCCTGTTACCGCAAATAATGATATTTCCTTAATATTGGCACAACGCCCCTATGAGGCCAATGTGCAGGTGAATAGCGTAGCGGTTTGAGCCGCGTTTATTCTGCTTGGTTTGCTTACAATGCTTTTGGCATTGAGTTGCTTCTCATGATTAAAAGAAGGCAGGCTTCTTTTTAACCTTTAACGCTCTGCTCACTCATGTTTCGCTATTGCATATGAGATAGATTCTCATATGCAAATAATAATAATTCCTATTTACATTGCGATCCCTATAGTCCAGAATAGCCTCCGTATTTAAATTGCCTTGGATGATTGAACTTGTAATTTGGAGCTAAAACTGAATGAATAGGTATAAGCTGGTTTTCTTTTCTGTCATTTCTTTAATCGCATTGCATGGATGTGGGGGTAGTAGTGGGGGCGGTTCGGAACAAACAACCGACCGAACGCTCGATGATTTTAAAATACCTGAACAGTATGAGTTTACCGATAAGTTTGGTAGTGGTGAATCGGGCGTTTCCTATTCTGGCCAATCAAAACGTCTTGTTTTGATTCAGGAGATGGTAGATTACATTTTGGGCCTTTCCGACTCAGCGAACCAAGATGTTTTAACCGATCTTAATTTTTTCTTTGAATTTGACGGCAGCGCTTCAGATGGCTTGGACTATGGGTATTCTCTGGCGGGAGAAACACTGACCCCAGGCCCTACTTACGGTGACATTGCCTCTGGAAAAAGCTTGGTTGGTAAAATAGCGGGTAACGATCCTGGGCTGATCGGTGATGAGTTTTTTGGTTGGACTGCTGGCTTAGATGCGACGCCCACTCCTGAAGAACTGGTTCAATATTTCTTTGGTTTATTGGATGCTATTAGCACTGACGAATCAAGTGAAGTGATTGGATTAACTGGCGGCATAACGGCTGATATCGATGTTCCTTATGTCACTGCTAGTGGTTTAGATCTAAGACAATTGATTCAAAAGTTTCTCCTAGGTGCTGTAGCCTTCTCTCAAGGTACGGGTGACTACCTAAAAGCGGATTATAGTATTAACAATGATGTTCAAGAAGACGGCAATAAACCCTATTCTATTGTAGAGCATGAGTGGGATGAAGCATTTGGTTACTTCGGTGCTGCAAGAAATTATAATGAGTATACAGATAATGAAATTGCTGGAAAAGGTGGTAGAACTGAATTTGCCAGTGGCTATAACGATGCGAATGGCGATGGCCTGATTGATATTTTGTCAGAAATTAATCTAGGAAATTCGACAAACTGTGCGAAGAGGGATCTTGGTGCGGTGGTTCCCACTGATTTTACTAAAACTGCATTTGATGCTTTCCTAGCTGGTAGAACTATTCTGAACGCAACCACTGGCAACCTAGAAGAAGATGCGCTAGCGCTCCTCCAAGAAGTCGCCCTGATAGCTTCCGTTACCTGGGAAAAGTGTGTTGCTGCTACGGTTGTTCACTACATTAATGATGTGTTGAATGATATGGATCAATTTGAAGCGGATGGTTATAAAGATTTAGCCGCGTTCCGAAATCATGCAAAGCACTGGGCAGAAATGAAAGGTTTTGCCTTAGGCCTTCAGTTTAACCCTGACTCACCCTTTAGAGCGAATGCCGATACCACCAATCAGCTGAAAACACTGTTAACGCTGATGGGGGATGCGCCTGTATTGCCAGATAATACGCAAAATGGTGAGGCGTTTGCCGGTGGTGTTGAGGCGTATGAAGCTGATTTAATTGAAGCTCGAACCATTTTACAGAATATTTATGGGTTTGCGCTGGTAAACGTTTTGAATTGGTAGTGTTGTTTTTACTTTGAGGATTTCGGTGTGAGACCTATTTTACTTGCTTTATTCACTTGCATTATGTTTATCGTCGGGTGTGTTGACTCTGGCTCAGATTCAGAGAGTGTATCTGGTTCTGGAAGCTTTTCAAGAGAGAAGGCTCGATTTGATGTTGAAATAAATCGTACGTTGACTGCGTTAGCGAATCATGTTTTTGTCGTTAACCATTCGAGCTTCTTGGAGCAGGTACAAGTGCTTGAAGGGGCTGTTGATCAATATTGTTCTGACCTAGGCTCTAGCAGTGAGTCGAGTTCGCGTTTTTCTGCGCAGAGTGCTTGGCAAGCTGCAATAGCGATATGGCAAAGAATATTGGCTGCGCAGTTTGGGCCAGCAACTGAAAATGGAGATTTGCTTTCTGGTCGGATTTATTCTTGGCCAGATCAGGTCAGCACCTGTACCCTAGATCGTCACATTGTCTTGGGCCAGGAGGCAGATTACGATATAACATCTGGGCCGAGACAAGCGAGGGGTCTCGATGCGTTAGAATATTTGTTGTACAACACCAATTTGGCGCATACCTGTAGTTCTTTTATTCCTGAAACTCAGAGCTGGAATGCTTTAACTGAGAGCGAACGCCAAGTACAAAGGTGCGCTTTTGCTCGGTTAGCAGTTGAAGATTTAGTCAGTAATGCCGACAGCCTCAATCGAGCTTGGCAAAGTTATCAAATTAACTTCAGTCAGGCAGGCAGTGAAGAAAGTGACTTTGACAGCGCCACAACTGCATTGAATGAAGTCACCGATGCATTGTTTTATTTAGATACAATCGTTAAGGATCGAAAGCTTGCGGCAGTGCTTGGCTTAAACAACACCCGTGGTAGCTGTAGTAATACCACCTGTGTTGAGTTGAGGGAATCCCCTTGGAGTGAAGTGTCCCTGCAAGCCATTCAGAATAATCTACTTGGCTTTAAACAAGTGTTTATTGCGTCTTTGTCTGCACAAAATAACAATGTATTTGAACAGGTTGGTTTTGATTATCAGTTAGCGATTCGAAATTTTCCGGACCTTTCACAAGTGATTATCAGCCAAGTAGACGAAGCAATTGCGCTCATAGATGGGCTTGATCAAACACTGAATGCTTACGTGACCGATATCGAGGATGCCGGCTTGAGTGCAGCATGCGTGAATGCTTCGACAAACGTTGCAGTATCAGCTGGGTTAGAAGTATGTGCCTTGCATGGGATGGTTAAATTGATCACAGATAAGCTAAAAACTGATTTTTTGACATTAATGACCCTTTCGTTGCCTGAAAGAGTGGAGGGTGATAATGATTAGATTGTCTAAACACGCTTGTATTTTCTTGAGCTTATGTCTCTTTAATCAAATGGTTTTAGCGGAAGCACCAATCATTATGGAGGAAGTGACTGTCACAGGCGGTGTCGAGGAAGTAAAAACCTTACCGGGCTCTGCCACTTGGATTGATGGATCTGCGCTGGAAAAATACGAACATGTAGACATTCATCAAGTGCTTTATGAACCCCCACGTGTCTACATC
>JAYPYM010000002.1:38970-43224 GCA_038135915.1 Gammaproteobacteria bacterium | reverse complement strand
CGGTAACGGCATGTGAAAGTCCAGATGGATATGTGCCATTTCCTTCGGACTGTAATGATGATGATGCATCGGTGTATCCTTCTGCCGAAGAGGTTTGTGATGGGGTGGACAACGATTGCAATGATGAGATCGATGAGGACGTAGGCGATATCGTGTATTTAGACCGTGATGAAGATGGATATGGTCTAAGGCCAAATATTGGTATGCGTGGTGCGCCAGCAGAACGAAGTCAAAAAATAAACATTATGGAAGACGGAATATTGATTGGACCTGCGCCGTACTCGGCACCTGCAGCCTATTATTTTCCTAATGTTGCCCGGATGAGTGCGGTAGAAGTGTACAAGGGGCCGGTTTCAATTGCCTATGGCCCTAATACGGTGGGTGGTGCGTTAAACCTGATCACGACACCGATACCAGAGTATTTCAGTGGCGAAGTCAATGCTGGTGTAGGTAGCGATGCGTTTAGAAGATTGCATGCGAATGTCGGTAGTCAAGATGAGTCAGGGCAGTGGGGGTGGTTAATTGAAGGCTTCACCATGGCCAGTGATGGTTTTAAAGATTTAGATAATGGTGATGATACTGGCTTTGAGCGCAATGATTTAGATGTGAAACTGTCCTATGATTCTTCAGGAACGAAATATGATCACAGTCTCTTGTTAAAACTAGGGGTCGGAAGCGAGCAATCTGATGAGACTTATTTGGGGTTGACAGATGAAGATTTTGATCGCACACCTTATCGCCGGTATGCTGCTAGCCAATTGGATCAGGTGAATTGGGATCACAATAAAATGCATTTGGACTACCATGTTCAATTTTCTGATGCTCTGAAACTCACCACTCGCACCTACCGAAATAATTTTGACCGGGCTTGGCGTCGACTAGATGGTTTTCGAAACAATACTGAAGATGATAACCCGCTCTTGAATGCAGACTTTTCTATTGATGAAATTCTAGAAGAGCCGAACGAGCTGGCTCAAAATCGGTATTATCAGATCCTAACAGGGGAAAGAGATTCAGACTCCTCCGGGGGCGTGGAAAAGCAGAAAATTGATATAGTGACCAATGATCGGGATTATGTATCGCAAGGGGTTGAGTGGATATTACAGCCTAGTTTTCAGCGAGGTGATGCATTACACAAGATGACCCTTGGTTTGAGGTATCATGAGGATGAGGTGGAACGGCATCATTCGGTAAGGGCTTATGATATGGTGAACGGTGAGCTAGTGTTTGATGGTATTGATAGAGCGCCGCGGCTATCTAATAAAGGTGAAACGCAGGCTTGGTCGTTTTTTGTTAAGGATGAAATTGAGCAAGCTGATTGGCGCTATACACTTGGCCTGCGACTAGAGTCTATTGATTCGGAGTTAACAGATTTTTTGAACCCCACTCAAAGTAATACGAACTCAGAGACTATTCTGATTCCTGGTGCCGGTATTTTCTATCAAATTTCAGAGACGCTAGGCTTGTTGGCTGGTGTGAATCGGGGGTTTTCGCCTAATGCGCCGGCCCCAAAAGCAGTAGGTCTAGGCGAGGATACAGAGCCCGAAACAAGTGTTAATTATGAGGCTGGCTTACGCTTTCAAGAAGGTAGTTTGAGCGTAGAGAGCATTTTTTTCTTTAGTGATTATTCTAACTTGCTGGGTCGGTGTCGTACCTCAGATGCGGCTGCTTCAGACTGCGTTGACGGCGAAGAGATTAATGGCGGCGAAGTAGAAATAGCTGGCATAGAGTTAAATGCAACCCATACCTGGACTAGAGATAGTGCACTTGTACCCTTTAAGCTTGTTTATACCTATACCGAATCAGCTTTTCAAAGTAGTTTTGAATCAGGTTTTTCACAGTGGGGAAATGTTTCACGTGGCTTTGAGTTGCCTTATTTGCCTGAACATGTTTTAAGTGTGCAACTAGGTTATGAAATAGAATACTGGGCATTTGCTTTGGCTGCAAAGTACATCAGTGAAATGCGTGAAGTGGCTGGTGAGGGTTCGATACCTAGTGCCGATAAAATAGATGACCAGTTCACGATGGATTTTACAGCAAACCATTTCTTAAATGATGCAGTGAAGTTGCAGTTTAAAGTGGTCAATCTTTTTGATGAAGTAAACCTGGTATCTCGACGACCCTTTGGCGCAAGGCCGAATAGGCCTCGAAGCTTTGAGTTGGGTGTTCAATATTTGTTTGAATAAGTGATGTTTGAGAAGGGTATTAGGGTCGGACTGTGTTAAATGAGGTTGTTGAATTTTTATATGCGCCACTAGTGTATCCACTAGACCCTAGTCGTAGAATATTTTTGCTCTTTCTGCTGACTTCTGCGCTGATGGTCGTCATATTTAATCTGACGCGCAGAGCAGACAGTACAAAAGTGCCCCTTTCCTCTATATGGCATAAGCGGCTTTGGCTACATCCATCTAGTTTGTTGGATATGCGTGTGATGCTTTTAAATAGTCTGATCAAAGGGCTATGCATTACACCTTGGCTTGTGGGGAAAATGGTGGTGGTGTTGGCCGTGTCTGGTTTTTGTTATCATCAGTTTGGTGCTTCAACCATACAAATGCACCATGGGCTGATTGTTCTGATCTTCAGTCTCACACTCTTTGTCGCTGAAGATGCCAGCCGGTTTTTGCAACATTGGCTGATGCATCATGTTCCTTTCTTATGGCGGATACATAAGGTGCATCATCAAGCAGAAGTCTTAACACCATTGACGCTGTATCGTATACACCCAATAGAGATCATGTTTTCCAGTTGGCGTAGTGTTCTGGTGCTTGGCACAATAACGGGGTTTTTTGTTTACTTATTCCCTGGTCAGGTGACCGCATTAGAAATTTTGGGTGTTGATGCTTTTGGTTTTTTATTTAATGCATTGGGTGCGAATTTGCGTCATTCGCCTTTTCCGATTTCCTTTGGCCCAATGAATCACGTTTTTATCAGTCCGTTAATGCATCAAATACACCATTCTAAAGCGCCAAGTCATTATAATAAGAACTTTGGATCTTGTTTGGCCATTTGGGATAAACTGGCAGGTAGTTTTAGTGCTAGTCCAAACTTGAAAAAGCATCAATCAAGCATTGAGTTTGGGTGTGAGGATGATTGTAAACACACCTTGGTTAGGTTATATTCTGAGCCCTTCCGACATTTAAAACGCCCAGCATTAAGTAATACAAATGTATTGAGCACAAACCTAGAGGGTTAGACCAATATGGAACTGATGACAAAGTATTTGGATCCCATGATTTTCGGTACGCTGGGATTCATGAGTTTTATCATGCTGACCCTTTCTTTTGAGCGGCTGATATTTTTTAAGCGCATTAATTTGAGAGAGTTCCACCAATATGATCGTTTACAGGTTGCCCTAACAAAGCACCTGACGTCCATCGCGACCATTGGTTCTAATGCCCCCTATGTTGGTTTGCTTGGTACGGTAATTGGTATTCTGATTACATTCAACGAAATGGGAGTGGCTGGGAACATTGAGGTAGGAAAAATTATGGTGGGCTTAGCGATGGCCTTGAAAGCGACGGCTGCAGGCTTATTGGTCGCCATTCCTGCGATGATGCTTTATAACGCCTTATCTAGAAAAGCGGAAACCATGATCTCAGAGTGGAAAGCGTTAAGGGCTACACAGGCTTAGTGCAAAATAATGAGTTGGGGGCAATCAGCGTGAAAAAGTTTGACCAAATTAATATGATTCCATTCATTGATATAATGTTGGTGTTATTGGCAATTGTGCTCACGACTGCTTCTTTTGTAAGCAAAGGCTTGATCGAGGTTGATTTACCAAGCGCAGATCAATCGCTAGTGATCGAAGAGTTGAAGCAGCCAATCGAAATTGCTTTGACTGCAGAGGGTCAACTTTATTTTAATGACCAAGAAATCGATGTAATTGATCTTGGTGAGCACTTAGTGGGCTTAGATAAAAGCGTTCAAATTCAACTTAGAATTGATCAATCTGCTCAATTTAAAGGTTTTATTCAAATCGTAAATGATTTAAAGGCTTATGAGCTTGAGAATTTTTCAATAGAGACTCAATTGCCACAGTCATGATGAATCGATGGTTTGTTGCAGTTTTTCTCTCATTCGTTCTACACCTGAGCTTGGTGTCAGTGTTTTTTCTGTCCCAAAAAAGGGAAGCCTTGCCAAACAAGATCGAATTGACCTCGTCATTGAATCTTTCTGTGCATTACTTTGCAAATGAAACGCAGCAGCAAAGCTCACTGACCTCGCAACTAGTGGAGGCTCATCATCCGCCTGAAC
>JAYPYM010000002.1:30578-38870 GCA_038135915.1 Gammaproteobacteria bacterium | reverse complement strand
CACAACCACAACCACAACCACAACCACAACCACAACCACAACCACAACCACAACCACAACCCGAGCTAAAAAAACCAATGCCGCTTGTGCAAAAGAGCCTCCCACAAAAGAATAGGGCAGCCAATAAAAAAGACCTTGCGAAAAAATCAGTTGCCAAAAATGAAGCAGTGAAAAAAGCACCCTTGCAAAAAGTGGCCATGGAAAAACTCAAACCCAAGGAATTGGAAAAACCTAACAAAAAGATAGAGGTAGCACCTAAAAAACCGCCAGTCGTAGCAGATAGCTTGCCGAAAAAGGATCCAGCTGATTCTGATGCTAAACCAGTGATGCCAAAGCAGTATACGGAATCAGGCCTGCCTATTATCGAAAACCCAGGTTATTTGTCCAAAGTGAAGCCCTTATATCCACGCAGAGCGCAACAAAGGAAGCAAGAAGGCAGAGTGATTCTTGATGCGACAGTGGATACAAGTGGTTTGGTGAGATCCATTAAGGTGTTTCGTTCATCAGGCTACAAAGCTTTAGACCGGTCGGCATTAAGAGCGGTGAAACAGTGGAGATTTAAGCCCTTAGGGAAGCAGAGCTCACAGCTAGTGGTCATGAGAATCCCTGTTAACTTTCAATTGACAGGCTCTTAATCTAGAAGCCTAGAAAAATGAGATAGGAATTTAGGCTGCGTGCTAGTCTTTTCAGGGCTGTTTTTGAGGGGGGTAAGGGGTGTCTGATCAAAGGGCCGCTTTCTCGACCCTTGTTGAACCAAGCTTAATGGTTTTATGATATTTGGCTGTTTGCAACTAATGTAGGATTAAATGGGAAACGGATACAAGATGAGAGACACTTTGAGACTATGGAATCAAGATGTAACACTTGAGAATGAACAAGCGTGCTGGGATTTTGGCTCGCTTTTTCTTTGTTTGCACAGTAAAACAAATGAGTGGCAAATTAGATATGAGCATAAGCCTTGCGCTATTGAAGATGAGCCTAATGAGGTTAAATGTCTTCCTCTTACTAATAAGGCTGTGGATCTCTCAAGCATGAAGCTAAAGCGATATATCTCTAATGAAGAAAACAAGCTTTATTTTGCGCCTTGCTTGCCAGACAGATCCATTGTCGTGAAAACCATTGATACGATTTATCTATTGCCGGGAAAACAGATCACCCTGTTTGTGAGTGTCTCCCTATGGGTAAGGCTGATGGCCAGGCCATCAGAGCAAATGCTTTGTGAAATTCCAATAAGAGAGCTGTCGGATACCTGGTTTGGAGCGAACCCATTAATGGGAGAGATGTGCTATTCCAGCAAAACCAGAGCAAGAACAGATAAAACCGCTCTTATCACCTCAGCCAACAGAGCAATTATCCCAGTGACGATATACAACAAGAACAGTGAAACACTAGAACTGAGCAAGTTCAGTATTCCCTCGCTAACCCTTTCTTTATATGAGAATAATGTCGGTGGTCTTTGGAGTTCTCGGGTAGAGTTTACACACTTGAAGGATGCTCAAGGTGTTCAGTTAAGTACCGAAAAGCTCAATGAAGATATTACAGGCTTTAAGGAGTGGCAAAAGATCAGTGAGCCAAGGCAGCCTATTAAAGGGAGCTTTATTAACAAAGCTATTTCAACATTTTTTACAGTGAGTTAGCGTACAAACTGCTCATCTGATCGAGAGGTAGATTATGGAATTTATGCAAACACTCAGTATACGCCAGGTTGTTTTCAGTATTCTGTTTCTAATAGCGGGCTTCATTTTAGCGAAGCTCGCAAGAAAGGCTGTCGAAATCATTGGTAAAGACCGGCTGAGCACCCATCAGATGCAGTTGTTTCAGAGGCTTGCCTACTACTTGACAGCTGGAATATTCACATTTACCGCGCTTCAACAAATTGGCGTTAACCTGAGTGTATTGCTTGGTGCAGCTGGCATTTTATCGGTTGCGATTGGGTTTGCTTCACAAACATCTGCCTCAAATATTATCAGCGGTCTTTTCTTAATTGGGGAAAAGCCATTTGGTGTAGGAGATCTCATCCAGGTTGGGTCCACTAGAGGAGAGGTGTTGAGTATTGATTGGTGGTCAATCAAATTAAGAACAATGGATAACCTTTTTGTTCGTATACCCAATGAAACCATTATCAAGTCAGAAGTCACGACCTTAACGAAATTTCCAATACGGCGTTTTGATTTATTGGTGGGCGTGGCATATAAAGAGGATCTATCAAAAGTAAAAGCTGTACTCGCTCAGGTAGCAGAGGACTTTAACCTCTGTCTTGATGATCCTGAACCACTCTACATTTTACAGGGTTTTGGCGAGTCGTCCATTGATATTCAATTTTCAGTTTGGACAAAAAGAGAGAACTTTCTGAAATTGAAGAATGGTATGATTGAGCGAGTGAAGAAAGCTTTTGATGAACACAATATCGAAATTCCTTTCCCTCATCGTACGCTTTACACTGGTGAGCAAACACTTCCCATGCCGATGAAATTGGTTCAGGATAGTACTCCAGAATCTGGTGAAGTTACTAATACATCGGCTTCATCATAGAGTAATGTGCGAGATAAAGACTATGGCAATTAATTTAGAGCGTTTTAATGACACAGTATTAAAGAAAGGATTCAACTATGCGGTGCAAATGACGTTTGCGGTGATATTGATTTTTCTTGTGCTGAGCATGATTAATGGCACAATAAAGCTGTTTGCGCATCTGGGTGATTTGTGGGGACAAGGCGGAATTACCGGAAATTACGTCTCTATCATTTCAGATGTGCTCACACTCTTTATTCTGGTTGAGCTGTCTCGTTCATTGATTGATTTTTTTGAAACGCATCGGTTTCGTATCACATTTTTAGTTGATGCAACCATCGTATTTGTTATACGCGAGGTGATGATTCAGTTATTTCAACATAAAGTCTCAGAAAGTATGTTGTATGCCTTAAGCGCGTTTTTGCTGGTGCTCACTATTTTGCGCTTGGGATCTACCTATGTGCATCAGTTTGTGACGCCTGAACAGGCTAAGCAGGGTAGCGTAGAGAGTAATAGTCTCTAATCGTTTTTATCTATTGGTTTTTATCTATGTGAAGGTTGGTGCAATATGCAGATATTAAGGATCAACAAAGAGGGAAATGAATTGATCTCATTGGATGAGTTTGATCCCAAGAAGTCGACTGACTGTATTTATTGGATCTATCATATCGGTAATTTAGAGATGGCTGAAGAGTGGTTGTCTCAGCGCCTCCAGCTAGATACCCATAGCATTGCTGCACTTTGTGAAGATAGCACGCGGCCACGGGCTTTTTTGAATGATCAAAGCGATCTTGTTGCAATCACTCGTGGATTGAATCATGAAGAAGATGATCTACCGGAATTAGTCTCTTTAAGGATATTGATGCAAAAAAATATCCTATTTACACTAGGAAACCATCATACCAGTGCCATTCGAAAGCTCTTTGAGAATAGTGCGAAAGCCAATGCTCGGCATGATTCCACGCAACAGCTTTTATGGAAAATATGCTCTCATTTGGTAGAAGATATTGCTGATTCAATGCTTGATCTCGAGGATACAATACACCAAGTTGAGGATCAGTGGGAGTCTGAGCATACACTAGATAACGAAAAACTACTCGCCAATCGATTGTTCATTGCACATGCTAAAAGATACCTTGTACCTCAGCTAGATATCTTTCAGAGAATAGAGCAGCTTCTTTCCGACACCTTGTTAGAATCAAATGAACGAAAACTCCTGCATTCCAGATGGAGAGAAATCATTTATCTCGCAAAAAGAGACAATGAGGCCTTATTTGGTGCCCACGAGCGGATCAATATTTTAAAAGACAGCGTGCAGCAAAATAATGCTCAACGGCTCAATCGTATTATGTATTCTTTAACCCTGGTGGCAACGTTTTTTCTACCCCTCACTTTTATCTCGAGTTTACTTGGGATGAATGTCAGTGGCATACCTGCTCAGGATCACCCCTATGCGTTTATGGTGGTGTGCTTGATCTTGGTGACCATCTTTATATTGCAACTGGTGGTTTTTAAGCGGTTTAATTGGTTCAAGTGATGTTTCTTCTATGAATATCGACCCCGTGCTACCTCAAGCTGTAGGCATTATTTCCCTGGTTCTGCTAGTAGGCGTGATTCTGCGCCTGATGAAACAACCCCATGTAGTTGCATACCTCATAACAGGGATATTAATCGGGCCATGGGGTATCGAGTTGGTCAAAGATGTCGATATTATTAATCGTTTGGGAGCGGTCGGCGTAGTGCTCCTACTGTTCTACGCAGGTATGGAAACCGACATACAGCAGTTAGCAAATAATTGGAAGCTCGCAATCTTCGGTACATTGATTCAAATCATCCTCAGTGTTTTTTCAGTTTGGTTGATTTCTCTGTGGGTTGATTGGCCTTTACCCAGAATTGTGCTCATTGGATTTGTCATCAGTATGAGTAGCTCCACTATCATCATCAAGCTACTTGAAGAAAAAGCACAACTGAACACGCCGTTGGGCCAAGGGGTGTTGGGTATTTCTCTTGCTCAAGACTTAGCTGTGGTTCCGATGATGATCATCTTAACGATGCTCGACGGCGGCGATATGGATTTAGTTCAGGTGTCAAAGCAAGTCATCGGCTCATTACTCGCTGCCGCAATATTTATTTACATCTTGATTAAGAGCCAGGTTAGGCTGCCTTTATCCGATTGGCTGAAGAAAGATAAAGAACTACAGCTCTTTACCGCTTTGACGATTTGTTTTGGTTTTTCCTATGTTACGGCATGGTTAGAACTTTCTACTGCATTAGGTGCTTTTTTAGCTGGGATCATTGTTGGTGCTGCAAAGCAAACAGAATGGGTTTGTAACACGTTGGAGAGTTTAAAGGTCCTCTTTATTGCTCTGTTTTTTGTGTCCATTGGCATGCTGTTAAATTTAGATTTTTTGTGGGAGTACTGGGTACAGGCATTGCTGTTACTGGTGGCGGCGTTAGTTACGAATATTTTAATCAATGCGCTGATTCTCAAATGCTCCAAGTATGATTGGCCTCAGAGTTTATACGGTGGGTTTATTTTGTCTCCAATTGGTGAATTCGGTTTTGTACTGGCGGCTGTTGGTGCACAGAACAATATTATTCATGATGTGGGCTATCAAATGGCACTTTGCGTGATCTGTTTGTCTCTTCTCTGTAGTCCTCTTTGGATCAGTATTGGTGGTAGAATCTTGGTAAAGCGGGCTGTTAAGCCACTATGATATACCTTGCTCAGGTTTAGTTTTGGAAAAAAAGAGAGCCTGGTTTAAACCAGGCTCTTACTGTCGGCGTATATTACCTTGAGTATTTCTACCATATCCAAGAATAGACTTGTGTGCGTGTTGTCTTTGTGATAAGCAGCATAAATCAACCTTTCAATGGTGGGTGTTTGTTCGACGTGAAAGAGTTGTGTGCCTAGAAAGTCTCTAACCATACGAAAGGGTAAGTAGGCACAGCCGCCTTCTGATAGGATAAATTCTAGCGCAATTCTCGATAAGTTCGTGTGCAAGATGGGCGGGGATATTTCAGGGAAATGCTGAGCAAAGGTTGTATTGAAGGCTGTACCCCAATCTACTGATATATAGCAGTCTGGAAATTCTTTAGTGATGGCATGATCCGCATGACTAGAAACCAATATCAGGTCAGCTGCTGCAATCTCAGTGGTCAAAATTTCGCTGATCTTAGCGGGCTCATACAAGATCGCAAAGTCTAAACTGCGTTCGACCAGCCTTCTGATTAGAATTTCCTGACTTTGTGCCTCAGCACGAAACACAATATCCTGCATGTTAGTATAGTATTTACTGAGAGCATCTTGCAGACAAAGATCCCAGAGACCATTGGTGGCACCTATCGCCAGGGTATGCTTTTGGTCCTTTTTGAGAGAAATATCTTGCCTAGCCCTTTCCCAAGCAATTAGCATGGACTCTGCATGAGGGATAAGCCGCTCCCCGATTTGAGTCAATTGTAAGTTATTTCGATAACGAATGAAGAGAGGTGAGCCAATCTGCTGCTCTAGTTGTTTGATTCTTGCACTGACAGCAGCCTGGGTGAGATAAAGATTTTCGGCCGCCTTACCAAAATGCCGAGTGTTTCTTACCTCTAAGAATGTTTTTAATAAATCTGTATCCAACTCAGTTAATCCAGTGTATGTTCAAATTCAAATGTCAACTTTGCGTGACCATACGTACGATATGCGGTCTCATCACCCAAAGTTCAGCACCATGCTTTTCAGAAGTTTTCACAGTTACTAAGATAGTTTTGTAATCTTTGTTAATCTCGTTTTTACCTATAGCGCTGGGTGACTTAGGCATGAACCCCAGTTCGTCACAAAACCGCCTTGCAATGTCGACATAGTCTAGCATGGCTTGTGTGGTTGAACGATAATTTCCAGCATGCTGAAGTTCTATAATACTGGCGCATCTAGATGGTTTTTGAGCATGAAAGTGCAACATTTTATTTTGTGCATCGGATAGTACTGGTGTGACGCTATAAAAGGCTGATTTAAACTCGTTCTCAGTGGGTAGGGTATCTGCTCTTCTCTCATAGTTCTTGTCGGTTAGTGTGTCAACGTGTTGTCGTAATGAGACTAAGACAGAATCCACTGAGTCGCCCTCAATTTCATGTATCTTTTTTTCCAATTTACTCACACGACCGCGATATCGGTCCTGCCAAAATCCAGATATCAGATCATAGTTACGGTAATTTTCTTTTAAGACTCTTCTATCAATATCGGGCAGTTTATTTTCTACACTTACGGTCATTCGAATGGTCCTAAGAATGTGTGCTACCACTGGGATATAAAATCTGCAATTTTTGAGTCAAGCACCCAATATTCAATACCTTGGGTGTCCTGCTCATGACTGATCAGTAATGAACGATAATCAATTGGATCTTGAACATCTGACGGTAGATACCCGATCTCGTCGCACAATCGGCGTGAAATATCAACATAATTGATCATGGCAAGCATGGGCCAATTGTACTGGCTAGCTTGAGAGAGTTCGTCCAAGGTCATTCGACGATCAGGCTCACCTGCATGGGCACTGATCATGAGCAACTGTTCCTGCGAAAGTAGAGGTTTGATTGCAAGTAAAGCAATCTCTATTTCCGTGACATTTGGTATTTGGTTACCTCTCTGTTTTGATTTTTCGAGTATGAGGTTATTGATGTGTTTTTTTAGATTAACAACCACTTCATCAATCGAATCTCCGTGGATTTCATGAACCCTAGATTGGTTACGCCAGATACAACCCCGATAAGTTGCTTTCCAGTATCGTGCAACGATATCGAAGTTTCTGTAATCTTCTTTGATAATACGTTTGTCAATGTAGCCTGAAGGCTTTAACGCTAGATTTTCTTGGTTCATCTCTAACTCCGAAACTTAGTATTCTTGTTCATTGGGTGGGGATTCATTGATTGGCTCATTGTAGTTTTCCGTTTCTAAGTATTCATCTTCCGTTTCTATGTAGTCATCTTCTTCGTAAGTTGCGTTGAAGCCGTATTGAACACTACAATTCTCCATGAACTCATTCTTTTCTTCCGGTTGCAATCCTGAGTAGCCAAATTCTTCATCACATATACTTTGGATATCAGCTTCACTTGAGGCATAGCTAAGGGTTGAGAGGCTAAAAACAGAAACTAGCATACCAGCCATCATAGATTTAAAAGCGTTCATTTCTATTCTCCACTATCAGGATTAAAAAAGAAGAGTTCCAATGCTCAGAGCACTTAAAAAGAAAACATTGAAACTCAACTTGATTATGATCCTCATTAAAGGCCATGTGAAACAAAATAATTTTGCTCTGAAGATAAGCATATCTAATCAAATGCTATTTCTCGTCATTACAAAATAAATCTATCGTCGAATCGTGGCTTTTGGTTGATATCAGGCTTAAATCAAAGTTATGTATTATTAGTAGAGCGTGGTAGTTAGTTACAATGAAGGCAATATTTGAAATGAGCCCGAATGCAGTTAAGTTGTTATCTGTTATTAAAAATATCAGGATAAAAAAAACCAATTCAGTTCCAATGCCGGTAATGCTGGCGAGTATATTCTTGGTATTAGCTATTCTATTCGATACTTTTTTATCGTTTGATGTTTATATTAGAGCTGCTCATTTGCTCTACTTTATTCCTATAGGCTTGATCACTTGGTCGGCCAGTTTGTTACATGCTAGAGTATTTGTTTGCTGCCTGATCGTTTTTAGTTGCATCTCTTTTTGGTTTTGTTCATCTGATGAAATAGCGTGTAATTTGCCACTTGCTACACACTCCATTAACGAACTC
>JAYPYM010000002.1:15983-30568 GCA_038135915.1 Gammaproteobacteria bacterium | reverse complement strand
ATATTAGCCATTTTTATCGGGCTGCACGTGGGTTTCATTAGGCTAAAGCGTATGATCTTAGCTATATCGTTAGATGCCGAGTCTGATGGCTTAACTCAGTTGTTTAACCATAAGGGGTTTCACCGACGTTTAGTAGAGGAAAGTAGGCGGTTGAACCGGTATAAACGGCCATTTTCTCTTGTCTATATTGATCTAGATAACTTTAAATCGGTGAATGACCAATTGGGGCATACCACGGGAGATCGGTTACTAGAAACAGTTGCGAGAACTATTAAGGCCAATACCAGGCCCACTGATCACTCGGCGAGACTTGGGGGTGATGAGTTCGCAATCCTAATGACTGAAACTGACGAATCGCAAGTAGTCACACCTGTGGAAAAGCTCTTCAAAGAGCTCATCACAGAGATGAACAACCATGATTGGCCGGTCACTTTCAGTGTAGGGGTGTTGACCTGGAAGGAAGACGTTAGCAACATCAATGACATTATTTCTGAAGCTGATACAGTGATGTATCGAGTGAAAAGAACAACGAAAAATAGCATTGCTTTTCAGACTCATATAGCGGGCAACCCCTTAGTTGAAGTTGCCGCAGTAGATACAAGATCAGTGGTTAAGCCATAGTCTTCTATTCAGTGTGGTCAATTGGCAGTGTCTCAGGGGATACCTCTAGGTTTTCCGCCCTGATATCGACCTTGGCTTGAGTTTGTATTTTCTCTACTTTAAAGATCTGAGCAATACTTTGCACATCCAGTATCATGTTATTAAATGCTGGAATATCCTTCAAGAACCGCCGAACCTCTTGTAGCGCAAGGGGGCTATTAGCTGTTGGCCCGGAAATCGCAGATGCCTGAATGCCAAAGTCATTTTTTAATCTCCCAACACCTGCGATTGCGCTTAGGGAGTCACTACAAGAGAAAACAAAGTGACTGGTCAATGATTGGATGTCGGCATTGTTGAGTAGCAGTTCTACCTCTTTTTGAAAGATACCATCAGCAAACTCTAAAACAATATACCCATCTGGCTCACTGACGCTGGATAGGTAATTGTATATCCCAAAAAAGAGATTAAACAGTGACTCCTCTGAGAGCAAATAGGTGGATGGGAAACCAAGATCACTGAAATCACAGACTTCAAGGGCGCCAGCTGTTTTCATCAATAGAACATCTTTTTTTGCTGCAGTCCCCGTCACTTTCCCCGCAACAACTGATTCCCCCGCAGCTGTCAAAGCGTAGACGATTGCTTTGGCTGTGTTGGACTTGCCAGAATTCATAGTACTGCCAGTCACAATGATCAAGCGGGGCTTGCTCTCTTTTGCCGGTTTTGTCACATCAAACCTTGGAAAATCGCGCGTATTAATTTTGTTTCCATTTTTATCATTTAAAAATGAGAGCACCTTACACTTTGTGGGCTCTCGGATCTGGCTATTCGAAGAAACCACCTCACCAAGCACGCCACCAACGCTAAGAAGATCAACAACTCCGTCCTCAGGCAGCTGGTCTGGAATTAAACCCTCAAACTGATCTGGTGCATAGCGGTTCCCAAAAACCCCTACGAAGACAGAACCAGGGAATATGGAAAGGCGACTACCAGATGCCTCTTCAAGCGTATTGTGAGCGCCCACGGAGATCACCTGAGCCAAAACAAGGTCTCCTAATTCGGGCTTCTTGAGTTCGGCAAAGGTATGTACTTTATCCTCTGGCACACAAGATGCAGAAGTCGTCCAACGCCATGGGCGCATTCTCCTGGGTGTAATTTTGGATCCAATTTCTTCTGCCAGTTCAAATGTCTTCATAGTCATTACCAAGTGAAGGAGGGGGTTTCCCCGAGGGGATAATTAATTCTGCTTGAACTTTTAATTCAAAAGAGCTGGATTGTCCACAATAAAATAGCTATAAAACTAAATTATTTTGATTCCTTTAACGGGAGTGTGATTTTGAACCAACAATATGGGACTGAGAAAGAGCTTGTTGTTATGTTGCACGGTGGTGCGGGGCCCCAAGATCCAAGTGCTGAAGGCATTGCTCGTGCAGTGAAAGCTTTGAGGAAAATAGGGCATCAGGCTCGAAAGGCGCTGCTTGAAAATGAGGATGTTATAGAGGTGGCCACCAGCTGCCTCATGAAACTAGAAAGTGATCCTCAGTTCAATGCTGGCTATGGCAGTGCGCTCCAGAATGATGGTATCGCTAGGCTTTCCGCTTCTTTGATGGATGGGAGAAAGCAAGTTTTTTCTGGGGTCATTGCTGCTTCTTATTTGAAACATCCATCTCTCTTATCCAAGAGTTTACAGAAGCGACACGCAAAGGTATTGAGTCCGCCAGGGACAGAATTGCTTGCTCGAGAGCTAGGGATACCGGTCCAATCAAATATCACTGAGCGTCGTTCCAAAAAATGGCTGAAATCTCTTGACGAAGCCAGCTACCCGAGTGATTTTAGTGATGTCTCTGACACAGTTGGGTGTGTGATACGAGACCTTAGAGGACATATCGTTGCGGCTTCGAGCACTGGCGGGCGAGGAAATGAGTACCCTGGCAGGGTGAGTGATACAGCCACTGTAGCAGGTAATTATGCCTCAAAATACGCTGGCATTGCAGTGACGGGGCATGGTGAGCAGATCACTGATGATGCTGTTGCTGCACGCCTAGAAACTCGTGTTAGAGATGGTATGGCTTTGGAAGAAGCCAATAGTAAAACTTATCTTGAGGCTCTTAAGCGTAAAAGAAGGTATGGTTGGATAGCGCTTAATAAAACGGGGTGGGCCATTGCGCACACCACTAAATTTATGCCCTACGTTGTTTTAAATCAGAAAGGTATTGTGGCTGAGTTTAAATTACAGAGCGAATCTTAAAAAAGTGAGCCCACGTTCTTACTTTAATTTTGACATACATTTATTATTAAAAATTTTTCGAGAATGAGCATTAGTGTACTAATCGAGTAGTAGAGATAGGAGGCTTTTTACTCAATGGGTTTTAATGAATGTATATATTAGAGGAAACTAATATGAAAATAGCGATTTTGTCTAGAAATGAAAGCCTTTATTCAACTAGGCGTTTAAAAGAAGCAGGGCTTGAAAGAGGTCATGAAATAGACATAATCGATACGCTCCATTGCTACATGGATATCACCAGGAGTCGGCCAACAGTGAGGTATCAAGGTGAGGAATTGCCGTATTATGACGCTGTTATCCCTAGAATCAGTGCAAACATTACGTTTTATGGCACTGCAATCGTGCGTCAGTTTGAAATGATGGGCGCCTTTTGTGTTAACGAATCAGTTGCAATCAGTCGCTCTCGAGACAAACTTAGATCGTTACAGTTATTGGCGGGAAAAGATGTCGGGCTTCCGAGAACTGGTTTTGCAAGTAAACCAGATGATATCAAAGACTTGATTAAAAATGTTGGTGGTGCTCCCCTTGTCATTAAACTTTTGGAGGGTACCCAGGGCATAGGGGTCGTTTTGGCCGATACCAACAAAGCAGCAGAGAGTATCATCGAAGCATTCATGGGGTTGAAAGCGAATATTCTTGTGCAGGAGTTTGTTAAAGAAGCAGGTGGTGCAGATATTCGGTGCCTTGTGGTTGGAAATAAAGTCGTTGCTGCAATGAAGCGCCAAGGTGCTAAGGGCGAGTTTCGTTCAAATCTACATAGAGGCGGCACAGCGCAACTTGTTAAGCTTTCTAAAGATGAGCGGGCAACGGCAGTGAAAGCTGCGAAAGTGATGGGTCTGAACCTGTGTGGTGTCGATATTTTGCAATCTAATTCGGGGCCCGTCGTGATGGAGGTGAATTCATCCCCAGGGCTAGAGGGCATTGAAAAAGCAACCGAAAAAAACGTTGCTGGCATGATTTACGAGTTTATTGAGACGAATGCAAAACCCAATAAAACGAAGACAAAAGGGAAAGGCTGAGATGTCAGAAGATCTTATCGTTGGTGGGCATGCGATCGCGCCAGGAAAGTCGGTTCAAATTGAAATGCCAGTTGTCCGATTGTATACTAATACAGATATATATATGCCTATTTATGTTGTTAGAAGTAAACAAAAAGGACCAATTATTTTTGTTTCGGCTGCAGTGCATGGTGATGAACTCAATGGTATTGAAATAATTCGTCGCTTAATTAGACAGAAAAGCTTTCAGCTTGTCTCTGGGACAGTGATATTTGTGCCTATTGTCAATGTCTACGGCGTGTTAAATCAAAGTCGTTACATGCCAGATCGAAGGGATTTGAATCGCTGTTTTCCGGGTTCACCGAAAGGGTCGTTAGCTGGAATTGTTGCTCATAAATTTTTGAATGAAATTGTGAAGCATTGTCAATATGGTATTGACTTGCATACTGGTGCGATACATCGATCCAATCTACCGCAAATCAGGGCCAATTTAAAGGACTCGGAGACAGCCGACATGGCTGAGGCATTTGGTGTGCCTGTTATGTTGAATTCTAATCTTCGTGATGGATCGTTACGAGAAGCTGCTTCAACATCTGGTGTTAAGATCCTACTCTATGAAGCAGGGCAGGCACTACGGCTTGATGAGCTGTCTATTCGGGCTGGTGTTCGTGGTATTCAGAATGTCCTTGAACATCTTGGTATGATTAAGAAAAAGAAACGAAAAAAATCAGTAAAAAGTGTTAAACCATTTGTCGCAAATAACAGTACATGGGTCAGAGCAAGTGCTAGCGGTATAGTGAGTAACCTCAAGAATCTTGGTGATCAAGTGACTAAGGGGGATGCCTTGGCGGAGATTGGGAGCCCGTTTGGAGAGGTTTTCAGTAGGGTTACGGCGAGTAAGTCAGGCATTATCATTGGGAAACAAAATATTCCGCTCGTTCAAGAAGGTGATGCAATGTTTCATATCGCCTATTTTGTGGAACAGGAGGAAGAAATTGCTGAAAATATTGAGTTACTTCAAGATACGCTGCTACCAGATATGGCTGAGCCAGCTCGATAAAGTATTTTTAAAATAGGACTTGATTATGAATGAACGCTTGGTAATAGGTTGTATCGAAGAGTGCTGCCTACCTGAGGTTGGAATCAGTCATCTACAAGTAAGAGTGGATACCGGCGCAAAAACATCGTCGCTGCATGTGGACAATTTAGAGAAAATAATGAGGTCAGGAAAACCCTGGGTAAAGTTTGATATACACCCTGATGTTTATGATGTGAATAAATTAAAAACATGTGAGGCGGCGCTTCATGATATACGCAGTGTTAAGTCATCGAACGGGGTATCTCAGGAGCGATATGTTATCAAAACTTTGATACAGCTGGGCAGTCAAGAATGGCCTATAGAGATTACCCTGTCAGATCGATCTGACATGAGTTACCTGATGCTGCTTGGTCGAGAAGGCATGGGCAGCAAAGTATTGGTTGATCCTTCAAAAACATTTTTGTTGTCCTCTGAAAAAACCTAGCCGGGCTTTTTCGGCATCCTTGATTAGGAAACCGCCGGGCTAGGCTCTTTTTCAGATATTTCCTTTGCTTTAGGTTCGATTGGTGGCGTGCTTCCAACCCACTTGTCGAGCAATTTCGCCGCCACTAAATCTCCAGTCACATTGATTGCTGTGCGACTCATATCAAGTATTCTATCGACTCCCATAATTAGAGCGATTCCAGTTGGAGGAACACCTATACTCGCTAATGTGATGGAAAGAATAACGATGCCGACACCCGGGGTAGCAGGTGATCCGATGGATGCGCCTACCGCCATCACGACCACCAATACCATGCCGCTTAGACCGATATCTATATTGAAGACCTGTGCAAGAAACACTGTGGCAACGGCTTGATAGAGCGCAGTACCATTCATGTTGATGGTTGCACCAAGTGGAATGACGAATTGTGAAATGGATGGACTGACATTCAGCTTTTCTTCTGCTGTTTTTATGGAAAGCGGCATCACAGCGGCAGAGCTTGAGGTTGAAAACGCCAATAGAACCACTTCGCGAACGGATCTAATGAAGGCTAGCGGTGTTTCAGATGTGAGCAAGGTGACCAAAGTCACGTAGGTAATAAATAGTATAGCTAGACCCAAGAGTACGGTAGCGACATAGACTGCCATACCAAGCAGGGCTTCTATGCCTATCTGGCTCGTTAGCCTTGCCATTAAACCAAATACAGCAAGTGGCGCTAACAGCATTGCCCATCTTACCACTGTCATACACACTTGTTGTAGAGAGCCAAGCAGGTCCAGCATGGGCTTTGATTCTTTTACAGACATCGAGATCAGAGCAATGCCCACAATGATTGCAAATATGACCACCTGAAGCATGTCACCCTTCACCATCGAATCCAGAGGATTACCCGGTAAAAGACCGATGAGCTTTGTGGGTACCTCTTGAAGGCTAGGTGCAGCCATTTTGTCTGAGCTGCCAGTGGGTGTGAGTTCTGTATTAAAGCTTTCTGGCTGTAAGAATTCGCCTGGGTTAATGATGTTCGCGACACCTAGGCCAATCATGGCAGAGATCGCTGTGGTTGTGATGAAGAATGTTGCTGCTACAAACCCCAGTTTTTTCAGTTGTTCGAGACTCTCGCTGGCCGCTAGACCACGGATGATAGAAGCAAATACCAGCGGAATGACAATCATTTGTATGACCGCTAGGAAAAGTTGCCCTGGAAATGCCAACCAGTTACCAATCAAAGCGCCGGTAGCTGGCTCTACCCAGCCCACTGATGGGCCCAGTAAAACACCCACCAGCATGCCTGCAAACATTGCAATGAGCACCTTGAGCCATAAACGGTCCTCAACTAATTTAGAGAGGTTATTACTGAGATGTTTGAGAGATCTTGGGTGAAGGGACTTAATGGTATCTGCCAGCATCAGATTTTCCTTTCGAAGCTATTCGTTTCGTTGGTTTTTCTCTAGGCTACTCAAAGTTGAAAAATTGTTTTATAATCGAGCCCACGGTCCTTTTAAGAAACAGCGTAGGAGGTAAGCTATGCTAACCAAACATGCATTTCACACCATAACCATTCTTTTTGCAATACTTGTTTTAATTTTGAGCACTTCTCATGTTCATGCCTCTGATCGCTACGAGAAAACCATTGAAAGCTTCAAGCATACAGAAACGGCAAAAAAGTTTTTTAAATCCGCTTATGCCTACGTGGTCTTCCCGACGATTGGCAAGGCAGGCATCGGTTTAGGTGGTGCAAGGGGGAAGGGTAAGCTGTATGTCGAAGGTGAGGCGATTGGTGAAGCAGTGATGACACAGGTATCAGTAGGATTTCAGTTGGGTGCTCAAGCTTTTTCGCAAATCATTTTTCTTCAAGACAAGCGTGCTTTTGAAGAGTTTACCTCTGGTAACTTTGAATTTGGAGCTGGCGCTTCGGCTATTGCAGTGAATGCCAGTGCTGAGGTGAAAGCAGGTTCGTCTGGTGCCAGTGCTTCAGCTGGGATGCACGCTTCCAAAACTGAGCAAGCCGAAACGGGTTACTATAAAGGCATGGCAGTGCTCACAGCAGGTAAGGGTGGCTTGATGTACGAAGCAAGCATCAGTGGGCAGAAGTATCAATACAAACCCTATGAGAGTTGATGCTGTCGGAGATCATTAGAGTTGATAGTTTCACGATAAGTTGTATCGAATGTCTGTTTTTATGCAGTTGAGAATGTTTTTTATGCAGTTGAGATGTACTAGTTACCAATGATGTTTGATATTAAGTCGAAAAAAATACGAATAAATTATTATTGATAGGAGATTCAGTATGACAAAACGAGCACTAGACAAGATCAAAGAAGACTTGGGAGCATTGAAAAAGGATTTAATTCAAGAACGAGACGAAATAAAATTACAAGTGGCATTGGCGAAAATGGAAGTCAAGGATGAATGGAAAAAGGTGGATCAACAATGGGAAGACTTTTCATTGAAAGTGAAATCAATCATAGAAAGTGCTGAGGATTTTTCTGAAGATACGGCTGAGAAAGTGGAAGATATTGGCCGGAAGGTAAAGGAAAAATTTAAAAAGATCAAAGAAAAAATCGATTAGGCCTTTCTGCTGTCTTAGCGTTTTTGAACCTGGCTAAATGGGACGCTCCCTGGTTGATAAAGCGTAGAGGTGATTAAAAACCAGGGTTGGTTTTGCTTACTATACACATTAGGAAAATAAAATGAAAAAACATGTAATTGTATTTTTGCTGGCGACTACATTCTTTTACAACGGCTGTACTTCAACAAAATTGCTGAGTGATAACGAAGCCCTTGCTCAATTTGAAACGCTGGCTTCGCTTCAGAAGATGATGAGCACATCTGACACTGACTATCTTGAGATCTTTTCTCAGATTTCCTATACCGAATCGAAAGAGGCATTATCCAAAGCAAAATCACTAGCGAGGAAAAATAATGTCGCAGCAAACGAGGTGGCTTCAGAAGGAATTAAGGCACTGAAGAAAGCAAAAGCGCAAGCTGAGCTGGCAAAAGACGTATTTTCAGAAGTGCTCTCGGCTCGAAGTCAGGCTATTGACAGCGGTGCTTTTGATTTAGCCTCAGAAAAAGTTCAAGATATAGAAGAACAACTTAAATTTGTAGCCTTGAAGCTAGAACAAGGTCAACAGGAAGCCGCTAAAATTAAGCGCCCTGAACTCATCCGAGCGTACAATGCAATTGAAATAGCGTCGCTTAAGCGAGCAGCCGTAGACAAAGCAAAACACATCATAGCCAAAGCAGACGAGTATGGCGCATCAAAATATGCTGAAAAAACTTTCAAGCTTGCAGAAAATGAACTTGCGATTGCTGTCAAGTTAATTGAAGGTGATAAAAGCAGAAAGCTCGAAGCGGAGCAACACGCAGAGAGAGCGATTGAGTTGGCAGAACAAGCAATGGGTATTACAGATACGGCTAAAGAGTTCAAAGAGAACGACTTTTCATTTGAAGAAATTGTTCTTTGGCATCAAGGGCAGCTTCAGAAAGCAGTTAAGCCGCTCAATGCAAACCTGAAAGTAAATCGTCCGAATCACCACATTATCTCTGAGATTAATGCTAGTATCAGTGAATTAATGAGCGACAAGGTATCTTTAAGAGAGCTAGCAGAAAAAGATAAAGCGTTGCTGAAACAGCGACTAACTGGACTTGAGCAAGAGCGTAAGCAGCTAGAGAGTGCTCAAAAAAACAAAGAAGAACAAGACCTAGCCAAACGTAAGAAGCTTGAGTTTGTGCAGAATCTTTTTGAAGCGAAAGAAGCCAATGTGTATTTGCAAAAAGATGATGTGTTGATCAGAGCTCAAGGATTTTACTTTCCTAGCGGCGCCAGTGAGATTGACTCAAGAAACTTCTCATTGCTGCAAAAAATAGCTAAAGCTATCTCTGAATACCCTAACGCCACCATATTGGTGACTGGTCATACTGACAGTATAGGTAAGGGTGATTTGAACCTTAGATTATCTAAAGAGCGAGCGCAAAAAGTAGCTAAGTTTTTGAATGAATTTGGTGGTATTTCTGGAGATAGAATTACAGTGGACGGATTTGGTGAGAGCAAGCCTGTTGAATCTAATGATACCCAAGAGGGGCGCGCTGCAAACCGTCGAGTAGAGATACTGATTCAAAACAAGCCATACCAGCCTTCTTAAGATCGCATTATCTGCAACCAGCCAAGGGCCATAGACTCTTTGGCTGGTTTTTTATTATTTCCTAAGGTGCATTGTGGTAGGAAGGTGAGATGATGTCATACGGAAGCTATAGCGGTTGTAGTCGACAAGGCGTATTAAAAATGCGAATGGTTATCAAACACATCTTTTTAATTCTAGCTTTGAGCCCAAGCTTCGTGCCTGCGGCCGACTGTCCCCAAAAGATTCTACCCGTTACCTCAGGAGATCCCAAAGTTCCCCTAAAGATTCTAAGTCACCAGTTAAAACCCCTAACGAAATGTGAATTAGAAGTTGAAGCCGACTCTTGGTTATCATTATTGCAAGAAAAAGTTTCTGAACTCAGTAAGGCTGAAATAAGTGTTTTAATGAAACAACCAGATGCTAGTGGGCAGGCAATTGACTCAAAAGAATTACAAGAAGATAAACCTGCTTCAGTCAAACGTGTTATTTCATTAAAGAATGAAAGAACCTCGAGAATTGAAAGGGTCAGTGTTGTTCTTTCTGAGCTCAAGTTAAAAGGTGGCGATGTAAAACACTACGAAAATTATGTAAAGTCTGTTTCTGGAATCAAAGTTGATGTCACAGACGCGAGTGCTGCTTGGACGACATTAACAAGCTGGGCGATTTCTTCAGAGGGTGGGTTGCGATGGGCTACCAATTTTTTCCAGTTTACTGTGCTCATTATAATTTTCTATATCTTATCTCTATTTGTAGGAAAAACTGTTGAAAAGGCTTTTAGGAATTCTCAAAAACTATCAACTTTACTTCGGGAATTCCTGATTCTTTCTACTAGAAGAATTATTTTGATCGTTGGGTTCTTTGTGGCCTTGTCTGCACTTGGTATCAATATTGGGCCTGTTCTAGCTATTGTTGGGGCCGCAGGATTTGTAATTGCTTTTGCCTTGCAAAACTCATTGAGCAACTTTGCCAGTGGTATTCTGATGCTCGTTTATAGGCCTTTTGATACTGGTGAGGTGATTAAAGTGGCCGGTATTATCGGTAAAGTTGAATCAATGAACTTGCTTTCTACACAACTAAGAACGCCGGACAACCAGCTTGTTGTAGTGCCCAATAACTCTGTATGGGGAGATGTGATTGTCAATGTAACGGGAATTACGCAGCGACGGGTAGATCTTGTTTTTGGTATAGGTTATAGCGATGATGTAGAAAAAGCTCAAACAATTTTAGAAGACATCGTGAATAACGATATACGAGTCCTGAAAGATCCAAAGCCAGTGGTAAAACTACACGAACTGGGTGATTCTTCTGTTAATTTTGTGTGTCGACCATGGGTGAAGCCTGATGACTATTGGGATGTTTACTGGGATACCACGAAAGCGGTTAAATTACGATTTGACAAAGCTGGTATCAGTATCCCTTTTCCTCAAAGAGATGTTCATATACACCAAACCTAGTGAACAAAAGTATTTAGCTGGATGACTTTTGATCTAGCCTAAGGATCACAAAAACCTCATGAACAATTTTTCATTGGCAATCGTCATTTTCTTAGTCTTCGCTGGCAGTAGCTTTATTGTTGATTATTTGCTTCGTAATTTTGCAACACGTTTTGATGCTTCCTCCTCTGAGATATTTAGGATCGTGTCTAACTCACAGAAGGCCATTTTATTTTTTGTAGGGGCTGTTTTAGGTCTAGATAAACTTGGATTTGATGTGTCGACCTTAGTCGCAGGCTTAGGCCTGACTGGGTTTGCCATGGGCCTCGCTCTCAAAGATGCTATTTCCAACTTGGTTGCAGGGGTTCTTATAGTACTTTATAAAACAATCGAACTGGATGATGTGATTGAAATATCTGGAACCCAGGGTAAAGTGATAGACGTTAACTTAAGGTACATTACGATCAAATCCGAAGATAAAGAGCATTTAGTGCCTAACTCTTTATTCTTAAATAGTAAGATTGCTATTTTAGAAAAAGGTTTCGCATGATCATCGATCACCCATGTCTTAAAGATAATCTATCAGCAGCTCGTTTGAATTTTGTTCGTGATAAGGGTCCAGTGAAGACTATTAAGCAGGGTAATAGATGAGAGGAGATGAGGTGCAAAACGATAAACTAGCAATTGTTTTGTCCGGTGGTGGTGCAAGAGGTGCTTATGAGGCAGGCGTGATTCACTACATAAGAACTGCGTTGTCATTGCCAGCAAAAAACAGACGCTTTGATATTTATACTGGCTCCTCAGTAGGCGCTATCAATGCTTGCTTCATGGCTTCGACCGCACACCAACTTGATTACCAAGGGCAGGGTATCCACCTTTTTTGGAGTAAGTTGCAACAAGACGATGTCTATCGGCGTGATACAAAAGCACTGATGAACTTTATTAAGCACTCAACAAAGTCCATGCTATCCAACCTTTCTTTTGGCGTTAAAAACAGCCGTTTCCACTATCGAGGTTTTTTGGATAATACCCCCTTGATGGAAACCTTAACGGATAAAATTAATTTTAAAAGGCTACATGATAATATCCAAAAGCATCACTCGGGTGCGCTGGCCGTGATCGCTACCAATGTCATGACAGGCAAGGCCGAGCTTTTTATCGATAAAAACCAAAGTGTTCATTTTACGGGTGCTAAGCGGGCACACTTAAACCCCATTACAGCTTCTCATGCATTAGCCTCCTCAGCGATTCCTATCATTTTTCGTCCAGTTTTAATTGAACAAATCCCTTATATTGATGGAGGCTTAAGGTTGAATACACCACTTTCTCCGGCCTTACAATTGGGTGCTGATCGCATACTAACCATAGGGTTGCATCACTCGACTGAACCTGAACAACCACCTCTCTCATGCAGTGTGGATGGCTGTTATCCAACCCTAGGGCAAGTGTTGGGAAGAGTCATGAATACCATATTCCTTGACCATTCCAAAGCGGATTTTGATCAGATGACACGTATAAACCGTATCATTGACTGGGTTGAGCAAGTATATGGTGAAAGTGCTCTTGAGAATATTAATCAATACATCAAAGAGCAAGGTATTCGAGGAGATATTGCTGAAAGAGGGTTAAAGAAAATTGAAACCTTAAATATCAGCCCATCCAAAGATATTGGGGAACTATTCCTTGAATGTTATCAACAAGGTCGCGGACCAGACGATGATTTTAGTATTATGCAACGGTTTTTAACGCGTGCGCTGGATATTAATCCCGAATCAGGGGCCGACTTTTTATCTTATCTTGCTTTTATGCCAAGGTTTATTCATGCGTTGTTGGACCTGGGCTATCAAGATGCAAATTCGAAAGCTGCTGAGCTTGAATATTTTCTCCGTTCCTAAAAGAGCAGATTTAACCCATAATCCTTGTGGGTGGGATATCATTGGCAGAGTTTGGCCCTAATTTGATGGTCAGAAGCCCAACCATATAGTTGTTGTTATAATCTATGATTCTTTGGGAGGGATATGGCCTATAGATTAGAGGTGTTTGTATCAAATGAAAGTCAACTAAGATGAGGCTTGTGGAGTTATTTACAACGTTCAAATAAATACTGCTCAAAAAAATAGTATGTGAGCAAAATTTGCTACTTACTTATAGAATAATTGCCTCTGATTACAAAAAAACACAAGATATTGTGTTGAGTGGGATATTAGCATGGTTTCGACTTATGATTTTAGGAGGCAATAGCTTACATTCTATTGTAAACTCAGACGAATACTAAAGAAGTTAATTTGATATTATTTAGACGTTAGCCAAAATGAGCAAAAAAGTAGAGTACTGTGAAAATTCGACGATTACAGAGGCTTGGGCTGCAGTTCTTGGTTCTCCTGCTGAAATAAATGACTCAGTTACAGGTGGATTGGAAAATAACGCTTCTAAAGTATTAGGAGAATTTTCTATTAAACCATCAAGGGTGTTTATTGAGCAAAATGCTGATGAAAAGCTAGTTCCTTCATTCTGGCACAAGCAATTAACGTGGAATAATAGTAAATATTTAGCAAGGATAGGACATAGGTATCTCAGCGTTCATTTTATTAAAACTGAGGATAAATATGAAAAATATAAAAACAGTTTACTGCCTCAAATTAGAGAATGGTTAAACGCATATAAAGAAACCATAGATGGTCGAAAGGAGAAGCACTCGGTTGATAGGGTTATTTTTGGGTATGTCAATAATTTCAGGTTTGAAGTAGACCAATCATTTGACTTAAAAAAGTATTTCAAAATCCTATTTGGTACAGAAGCTAAATCTGCCAAAAATGGCATTTCTCATCTCAATGTTAATTTTAGGCTACAACATGAAAGTATTGAAGTTGCTGTAGATTTAAATATTATGCCTCATCCTACGAATAAATCACAACTAATGGTATCAACTAAAATAGAAGGACAGAAGTCTATAGGCGAAGATTTAACTTTCGAGGAGCCTGATAAAATTATTGAAAATATCTTTGTTACCAAAGAGGCGGCGAAAGCGGTGTTCTTTGATTTAGCGACAGATGAAACTATGAAGTTAATGGGGGCAATCTATGATAATTAGTTCTTCATATGAAGATGTAGAAATCATGACGTTTGATCGTGGCGTAGGTGTTAAAAATCTCAGTGAGGTTGTAGCTTCACTATACAAAAAGGTACATGGCTATTGTTGGAAACTATTCACAACAGAAGAAGTAAGTGATAATTTATTTGATAACACTCCAATGAATGAAGTCTTGGAGATCATTGATGAATATCGAATACCACTAGCGGAAAAAAGATTGGACAGAGAGGAGCTAACAGAAAAAGAATTAACCTATTTGGAAATATTAGATTCATTGACTGATAGCATCCTTTCAGGAATTGCTCCAGAGCCTAGTGAGCCACTTGATGTAAAGCTGGCGCTAGAATATGCAAAGAAACTGTCACCCGGAATAAATGGCTAGAATAGAGTTTATTCCACCCCCAGAGGGCTTAGCGGGAAAAAAATACAGTCTTTATCGGGATTGGCTTAATATTATCTTTTATAAAGAACTATGCTCATATTGTCTTCTTCAATATGAAGATGCTCTGCAAATAGAACACTATGAACCAAA
>JAYPYM010000002.1:9542-15973 GCA_038135915.1 Gammaproteobacteria bacterium | reverse complement strand
GCGTGAGAATGATCCTTGCAACCTACTTTTAGGCTGTCCGAAGTGTAATGGTAGTGCAGGAAAAAGCGACTACCATCCATTACATGCTAATCGCCGAAGATTGAGAAATGAAAAAAATGGATATAGCGTAATAAATATTAGAGAAGATGATTTTGGTCAACTGTTCATTTTAAAAAGTGATGGAGAAATTTTGCCTCGAGAGGGCAAGCAGAAAGAACGAATCAAGTTTAATATCATTACATTATTGAGGCTCGACACCCCAAGTTTTAAAAAAAGAAGGAAAAAGTGTTTTGATTATATTTCTGCATGTGAAACCCTTATAAGAGCCCAAGATAACAAAGCACGGGTTGTGTTAGAGAAATCATTGCCACTTTGTGCGGAAATTTTCTTATTCATTAAAGCTTTTAATATTTCTATTTCTTGTGAACTTGAGGACCTGATTGAATCCTATCTGAAAGAAAATAAACCTCAATTAATCTAAATAAAAAAGATTATTAATCTTACTGGGAAATCTCGTAACAGAGTAAAAAAACTAAATACGCAAAGTCATTATGGGCTTAAATGTTTGCTTATCCATATGTATGAAAGAAGATTCTTGGTTGACCGTTTACCAGAATACATTTTAGCAATTAACCTGGGATCGTTCAGCATTAAATTCAAAATTCTTCGTGATGAGGTCAAATGATAAAAATGAGCCGAATTCACTTTAGTCACTTTCAATTTCATAGACAAAGTCACCTGAGGATTGGCTAGCAGAGGTTTCAGAAATAAATTTCCATTTACTACCAAGATCATACCTAAGTTTCAAAGTGGTTATAGGCTCAAATAAACCAATGCCATAGCTAACGTATAACTTGGGGGACAGGTATTTTCCAATGGTCAAGGCTGCTTGGGCTGTGTCTTGACCGGGTGCCGTATCGATACTAATTTCGTCAACTCCAATTTTTGAACCGAAGTTCTCCGTGAGGTATTTACCTCCGGTTAAAGCCAATGCCATTGCAGCTTTGGTTGCTAGTGAAGTCTCATCATCGGTACTGCCATTCAGTGGCCGGCCTGTCGTAATATAAGACAAAATATCAGATTGTGACAAGCCATGAGGATCAGAAAACAGCTCGAATTGTTTAATGTCAGAAATGGGTCCCTTGGCACGAACACCTGTGGCCAGGTTTTCGTCGATGACACGTACGGCTTCCACATCTAAACCAGGTTTTGTAATAGGACCGGCAAAGACTATACGCCCTTTTCTAATGACTAGATCTTGGCCTAACCTGCGGAACCGACCCTTTTCTATTATTAATTCGCCCGATGCATTCGTAATATTACCAGGTTTTTCCTTGATCAGGATTGAGCCGCCCAGCTTTGCATCTAAACCCTGATCATTAAAATAAACAGATTCACCCATAACCAGCCGAATGTCGGCTGTCAGAGGTAATGGTGTTTTAGGCGCGAGAGTCGGGTTAACTGTCTCATTAGTTGGGCTATCAATGATGATCTGGTCTTTAGATACCTCGTCTGTTGAGATTGAGCGCTTTTCGATATTTGATATCTTTGCATTTGGAATGGTCAGTTGGCCTTTGATATCCCAAGATTCATTATTTAGTTTGATCGCAAGATTGGGCGTAATATCGACAACTTGATTTGATTTATTGAGCACCCGAAAATCTTTACCTTCTATATTTAGATGATGTGTGGTGTTTCTAAGATCAGATAAAGTGAGTGTTTTCAGAATCGAATGACCTGTTACTTTTAGTGACCCTTGACCCGAATTAGCGGTGAACGCCAGCGTGCTACCAGCACTGGAATCTAACTGAAGATCGGCTTGGATATTTGCTAATGCTAACTCAGCGCTGTTCACCTTAAATTTTCCATTTGAAAATGTCAATTTGCTTATAAAATCTGGTTTTGACAATGTGCCAGCCATATTGGCGTTGAAGATTAATTGGCCCTCTAATTCATCTATAGGGTCAATAAGATAATCAATGGGTTGCATATCAGAGATGACCGCCTTGAGCTGGCCCTGCCAGTCCCTATTTTTGAGCTTTTTTCTACTCTGTGGGCTTGTCAATTTTAAGTAAAGCTCATCTTTTTCCGAGAGGTGAGCATATGCATCAAGGTCAATTGCATCATCCTTTACTAAAAGTTTAATCTTCCCAGGTCCAAATGCTAAGGGACTAGTGTTTAGATTCGTTTCTAATAACGCATCAGTTGTTAAAGTTCCTTCTGATATATTTACTGCTATGAACATCTCCGGGATACTTTTACCAAGGCTATGTTTAATGCTGATATTTGCATCAATAAGGTTACTAAACATGTCGGCTTTTTGATTCAAATCATTGAGTGTATTGAGTGGAAGTTGGGTAATGTCGAGGTTGAGTTTCAGATTCAGGTTATGATGGCTTGCATCAAAACATAGGTTGGTTGATTCAGATGGAACTTTCCGCCAGCAGTGTTTATTGACCACCTGCTTTTCCAATGACACTTGGCTGAGCGCTGGTTTGGTTAATTTCCAAATATTTTCATTGCTATGCTTAAACATACCTTTATAGAGATTTAATTCCCAATCTGCATCAATGTAGCTGCCTTTCCAGTTCAGCTGTGCTTGGAAAATATTTGAATCCGCAGATAACGCAAGGTCATGCTGTTCTTTGTTTCCCGACGCGTTCAGAGCAACCTTGTCTAGATTAATGTCTTTAAATCTAATATTTTTCAGGGTTGAATTGAGTAAAAATTCAGATTTAGGGTCCACTGATATGTTAGCGTTCGCAGTAAATGCAGCAAGGGTTAGCTCTTCCCAATTGAGATCTGAAGCTGTTGTATTCAACTGAACTGCGGGCGCTTGAATAGGACCTGTTATCTTCCCTTTTGATGAGAGGCTACCACGGCCACCAGGAAGAAGGTGGCTCAGGTCCGGAATGTCAAGGTGCCAGCTAGCGTGTGCATGGTCCTTTACCCTTGCTGTAAGTTTTAATTGGGCATCACCCAGCCTTGCGTTCAAATCTTCAAGAGAAAGATACACTTGCTGTTTTTTTATTTTATCCAGAAAATCGCCGTCCAAGTTCACAGGCAGTGAGGCTATCGCTGTAGCAGATACGTTTAGCGGGTATTTCCGAATTTGTCCATCCAACGTCAAGTTGCTGACGTTCAACTTAACAGTGTCCTGAAGTTTAGTAAAGTTAGCCACAAATTCTGCGTTTACTTTACCAGGTATCATTTCATTGTATCGACCAGTATCGATATTAACGGCTTTTAGTTCAATCTTTGCATTAGGGTTGTCTGCATAGTCGATGTAACCCTTAGCCATTAACTTTGAGCCTGTGCTAACAAATAACCCCGAATTTAAATAAAACTTTCGCTCTTCTATATGTCCGCTAATATCGAAATGACTATCACCAATATGAGCGGAAATCAGATCCCCATTCATGTTTAGTTTAAGATGATCAAGCGTCCCGATGATGTTCATATTTCCTTTTGGAGAAGATAGAGGCTTTTCTTTCTCAAGTGGCCAGTGAAGATTTCGCCAATTTAGATTAAGATTGATGTTTGTCTTTTGGTTAGTTAATGATACAAACCCATCAGCATTTAAAGCGGCTTGATACTTAAGAGACTCTATGAGTAAGCCATTGATATTGAACTGGCCACTACTGTATTTTATGTCTGAAGAGATATTGAATAGGTCGTATTTCTCCGATTTAATGGTTGCAGATACTCTAGAAGTCAGGTGCTCAAGATTTCCATTAAACTTTGTATCAATAGATGCACTAAGCGGGAGTGTTTCCGGGTTAAAGGTTGTACTTTGAATGTGATCAATATGAAGTGATCCAGAGACAGACGACTGGGGTAAATCAATTTCTATTAGATTTGCATTCAAGCTGGCATGATTTATAAGAGGACTAATCTCTAACGATAGCTTTGTGTTGTAGGGCTCTTTTACACTCGTTTGGACACTGATTTCATTTATATTCCCCGAAGCATTTATGGATGCATTTGCTTGAGGAAACTCCGAGCTAGTTGCATCTAAGTTTCCTGAAGCTTGAAAAGGATAGGGAAATTGGGTAACTAAATTGGCTTTCAGGCTAGCGTTGAAATTAGGGCTGACGACTTTGGTTATTTCAATATTTGAATAACTTTGATGTATTACACCCCTAAGCTGAAGACGATTAATAAGATGTTTTTCACCGCCGGTTAATACGCTCAGGTTTTTCACACTAATACCGGTTAACTTTACATTGATCGGGATGTTAAGTGATTTTGGAAGCCTGATCTTTTTATCGTCATCAACGCTTTCTTTTTCAGATAGTGTTAAAGAAAGATCCGAAATTGTTATGTTATTTATCTCTAGGTTGTTATTCATCAACGCTAACAAGTTCCAATTGATATTCAGATGTCCGGCTTGTATGTTAGATTTCCCTGACCAACTAAGGTCATAAATGTCTAGGTTCCTGGCTAAAGTTCCTTTGAGACTACCAATCGTTAAGTTATTTGGAAAATGTTTTTTTGCGTGTACAAATGCCCAATATGTGCCCGTTTCGGTATAGGCAACCATACTGATTAAAGCCGTTGTTAGTACCGTGACCAGTAAAAGAAATAGGGTGCATCTTATGAAGATCTTGTGCATGATCTTCATAGGTCGGGACCTATGCTAAAGTGCACTTGAAAATGTTTATCTTTTTCTTTAAGCGGTGTTGCAAAATCAATACGTAGTACGCCAACCGGTGACTTCCATCTAAAACCTATGCCTGCAGAAGGCTTCAATTCAGTGCCAAACCCATCATTATTCCCACTTGTGGATAAGCTGCCCACTTCTGATAAGCTGCCTGTGTCATAAAAAATCGCAAGACCAAAGTTTTTATAAACGAGTGTGTCTATTTCTGCGCTCGCAAATACATAGCTACTGCCACCAGTCGGTGAACCGGCAGTATCTTGAGCACCAAGTTTACGATAAGCATAACCTCGTACATTCCTGGCGCCGCCGGCATAAAACCGTTGAGGTGGTGGTACTTCAGAGAAGCTGTCAGTTTTAAGCAATCCAATTTCCCCGCGGAGAATGAATCTACTTTGCTCCAACAGTGGTCGTATCAATCCACCAGTTAACAAAAAGCGTTGGAAATTAACCGTTGATTGAATATCATTTGACGCAACTCGCATATCAACTAACCATCGGTACCCTTTGCGAGGAAACAACGCGTTATCTAATTGTTGGCGGCTGAATTCAAAACCTGGGGTAACAATTCTTGCAAACTCATTTTGTTGAGCATTTTCAAAGGTTTCTATACTGTTCTCAATGTACAAGCGTCTACGCAATGACCGCCAGTTTTCCGCACGCTCAAGGCCAAACACAAAGCGCTCACTCACATTTTCTTCTATTTCTTCTCTTTCCGCTCGAGTGCTTAAAGTGATTTCATCGCTTCGTACCTGTTTGAAGGGGATCCGGTATCGCATGTCTAGGTTCTGAAGGACAGGAGAAATAAGCGAACTGGTATTTAGCCTATGGCCTCGGTTATTGATTCTACGGAATTCAATGCCCGCGCTGACTCTTGGTCCTGTATCAGTGCCATAGCCTACACCAAGCCGATATTTTCTTGGCTTTACGGGGAGGGTATCTATAAAGATAGGAATGTGGTAGTTCACCGCTTCTTCTTTTTTTGGCAATGGCTCTACACGTGAGAAATAGCCGCTGTTGTCCAAGGTGAGCTTCTGATTGATGACTGCCTGTGTTTGAAACGGCTTTCCTTCAGGTATTGAGATCCATTTTTCGATGACCTGATCACTCAGAATAGATTGTTTGACGGTTGTGGGGCCAAAAAAATATCTTGGACCTGGGTTTATTTCTAGATAAATTTTTGCTTGGTTATTTAGTTTAGATACTTCAATGGTTGCACGTTCAAAGGAAGCATCTAAATAGCCCTCATCAAATAAGGCTTGGTATAGAGCTTCTTTGCTGGCACTATAGTGAAGGTGGTTAAGTGCTTCCCCAACCTTTGGTTTGAATTGGTTAATTCTGGTTTGTACATTGGAAGAGGGCTCTTCTGCTCCCACCATGATGATTGATAGTTCGGTGATGAGGGTTTCAGGCCCCAACTCTACATTAAAAGTCGCTTCCCAAAGGTTATTGCTATTCGCAAGTTTTTTTGTAAGCTTAGGCTGATAGTAGCCGTAGGGTTGCAAAGCAGTACGAATTTCATTGTCAGCTTGACGAAACCAAATTTTAATTTTTTTTGATGAGATATTATTTGAATTTTTCTCTCTATCAAGAGTGAGTACCCTCAAAACATTATCCAAAGGTTTGCCCTTGATCCCTGTGACAGAAACTGAAAGTTGTATGCTTTTCGTTTCCGAAAGGGCAGGGCTACTGGTCAACACGAAAGCTAATAATAAAAGCAGGAGGGTTAGATAGGGGCTAACACAAAAGTTGTGATACTGCTTCATAATGA
>JAYPYM010000002.1:0-9532 GCA_038135915.1 Gammaproteobacteria bacterium | reverse complement strand
GCTCAAGCAATTTTACTTCTCTTTGAGGAAATGGAATAGAAATGTTATGCGCTTTGAGTGTTTCAAAGATGATGAGTAACAGGTCGCCACCTACTCTATTTTTGCCATCATCGACACCTGTCATCCAAAATTCCACGAACATATTAACACCATTGTCACCAAAGCTGTCAATTTCGCAGTCAGGTCTCTCTTCGAAAGGTATATCGGGTCCACTGATGACCTGAGGATGCTCTGAAACAGCTTCTTTGATGATCTCTACCATGGAGCGAATGTCAGTAGAGTAGGCCACACTGAAATCAACCCTGTAGCGCTGTTTTGGGTCTTTATGTGTCCAGTTAGTTAAAGCAGAGGAAATGAATTTTTCGTTTGGAATTAAAATATCCTTTCCATCATAGGTTTCAAGAATCACATACCGCATTCCAAATTCTCTAACGAATCCGCGCTCATGGTCTGAGAGTTCTACATAATCCCCCACTGTGAGTGATTTATCCAGAAGAATGATGATGCCTGCGAAGAAGTTAGACGCGATAGACTGTAAACCAAGACCGATGCCCACACCAACAGCACCACTAAAGACTGCAAGTGCTGTTAAGTTTATGCCCATGACATTCAATAAAAGCAGCGCCCCTATAGTGAACAATCCTACTTCAAGTAGTTTTGAGAAGACTTCACGCGTAGTGACATCCAGTGAGTGCTGGTTACGGATAATATTTTTTCCAAAAGTACTTGAGGCGCGACCTAAAAAGAATAAAACTGAACCGAATAGAATGACTCTAAGGACTCCATATAAAGTGACATTAATATTTCCTGCTGTGAGAGAAATTTTTTCTAATGAAGCAGTTAGAATGGGTAGTACGTCAGTAAGATGAAGCAGGAGTAACGGAAGACCAATCCAATAGAGGGCTCTAGCTAGGGTTTGATTACTCACAAGCTCTCGGATTACTGAGTAAAAAAACAAAAGCACAGCTACTGATGTTGCAAATTTGATTAGCCAAACATCGTACCCTAATGTTTTACCAATTTCTAAAAAAATTTTCAAAAGGGTAATGGCCAAAATCGGAAACGATAATGCAGCAATCCTAAAAAGGCTTTTGGTAGAAGGGTAGGCTGCAACTAAGGCTGCCTTGTCACTGTCTACCAGCCGCTTTATTACTCGAGTGTAGGTTTGATAGGCAAGAAGGTAGCAGCCTGCAATAATCAGAGCCTGTATAAAAGTATCAAACTCTGTGAGTTGTTTCGAAAGGAGATTAAAAAGTTCAGCAATGCTGTTGGTTTCGTTCGGTTTCGGAGATAAGCTTTTTGTATCCACTATTGCGCCTTGATCAAGGTAAAAGGTTCGTAGTAATGATCAACTATGTTTCGATCGAATACTATCTTAGCCAAGAGACCTGATACAAGTCTTTCCGACGATCGATTAAATTATTTACGCTACCTTCTTTACGTAAAATTTTAAGTTTGTCCAAATCCAGATCTGCGAACAATGTCATTTCAGTATTTGGTGTCGCTTCAGCAAGCACCGCATCATGAGGAAATGAAAAATCTGAAGGAGAAAGCACTGCTGATTGAGCGTATTGAACATCCAAGCTCTTAACTTGTGGCAAATTGCCGCAGCTGCCGCATATCACAGTATAGCACTCGTTCTCTATGGCTCTTGCTTGTGCACAGTGGCGTACACGCAAGTAACCATTCTTGGTATCTGTCCAGAAAGGTACAAAAATAATATCCACTTTTTTCTCAGCCAAAATACGGCTTAGTTCAGGAAACTCGATATCGTAACAAATAAGAATGCCTATCCTACCAGCATCTGTCTCGAATACTTTGAGTTCATCACCGCCTTTCATGATCCAGTCTTTTCGCTCATGCGGCGTAATGTGAATTTTTCTTTGTGCTTCGAAGGTTCCATCACGGCGGCAAAGGTAGCTGACATTATAAAGTTCACCTCCATCAATCAAGGGCATTGAGCCTGTTATTACATTGATATTGTATTTAACTGTCATTTTAGAGATGGCTTCCCTAAACTGTTCGGTAAATCCTGCCAAGTGTCGGATTACCTGTCTCTGATCTTTTTGCTCGCTGCTACCCATGAGCGCAGCATTGAAAAACTCCGGAAATAAAGCAAAGTCGCTTTTGTAAGACGAAAAAGTATCAATAAAATACTCCACTTGTAGCAAAACTTCTTCGACAGAAGATACTTGTCTCATTTGCCACTGAATAGCGCCTACTCTTACACTAGATTTGCGGACATCTAAGATTTTATCTGCATTGTCATATAAAATATTGTCCCACTCTAGAAGCGTGGCATAGCCATGAGATTTTTTATCCTCTGGTAAGTATTGTTTCAATAATCTTTTGATTTGAAAATCATTGGACAGCTGGAAAGAAAGAATAGGGTCATAAATCTTTCGGTTTCGCACGGCATTGAGGTATTCTGCAGCTGACAGTTTGTCGGCATGGAGATGGTAGTTAGGTATTCTTCCCCCTGCCAGTATGCCTTTCAAATTCAGCTGTCGACAAAGCTCTTTTCTCGCATCATAGAGGCGCCTACCAAGCCGATGACCTCGATAGTCTGGGTGAATGACAATATCTAAACCGTAAAGCGCATCGCCTTTTGGGTTATGTTTTATCGTTAGTCGTTTGCCTATAAGGTCATCGTAAGTGTGTGGATAACTAAACTGTTTATGTTCCACCTGTACGGTCAAGGCTAATCCGACTATTTTTTCATTATCGGTAAGGCATATCTGTCCCTCAGGGAAATCCTGTATAAGATTATTTATTGTGTTGAGTGGCCAGGCACCGCCAAGGTCTGGATACACCAAGTCCATTAAACTTTCTAGTTGTTCGTACTTACCGCTAGTAAGTTGTTCGAGCTGAAGTTGGAGAGATTCTGGCATATGATTCGCTCACTATTGGGATTAGAGTATGGCGACAAGCATAATGTATATTTTCTTTGAATGCACAATTATTATATTGTCTATTCATTCGTAAAAATTATAGGGAGGCTCAGTCCGAAAATGCATACTTTTCTATCAAGTTTACGATAGATAGTAAACTATCCATATTGGTTCTCTCGTAGCCATGGGTGGCATCTGTACCGAATGTAATCAGTGCATCTCTAACGTCATGTCCAGCGCAAGCAGCTGAGTTTGCGTCAGAGTAATAATACTTAAATACATCAACTTGATAGCTGATTGCGTTTGACTTGCAAATTTTTTTAAGCAATTCGAGCAATTGATGGTTAAATGGCCCGCTAGTGTCTTTAGCGCACAAAGTTACGCCTGTTTCTTTTGCGTTTTGGTTCGGTGCAACAGGGCCTATATCGATACCAATCAGTTCTGTCACGTTCTTTGAAAGTGTTGAGCCTGCGCCCGTGCCTACTTCTTCACTGACAGTGAAAATTGCTTGAAACTCTTTTTTTAGGTCCTTTTTTCTTTCATTGATCATTGAAAGCGCTGTCATCAATGAGGCGACGCCGGCTTTATTATCAAGATGCCTCGCTGTGATAAAGCCGTTTTCTTCAACTTCAGGATCAGAATCAAATACAACAAAATCACCTGGACGAATACCCAATTCATTTAAGTCTTCTCTCGTATTTGAGAATTCATTTACTCTCACTTCGATTGTATCCCAGCCTACTGGTAGTTCATCTATTTTCTCATTAAACGCATGCCCAGATGCTAATAGGGGTAAAACTTGCCCTCGATATGCATTGTCCTTGGTAAAGATAGTCACTCGGCCACCTTCAGCAAATCGACTTGACCAGGTACCTATGGGTCTGATTCCTACCCGGCCATTCTCTTTTATCTCAGAAACTGCAGCGCCAATCGTATCAAGGTGAGCAGCAACTGCCCTTGATTCGAGCGAGCTTTCATTATTTGGGCTGACACTTGCAATGATGATGCCTCGACGGGTTAAAGAATAACGAATATTTAAGTCTTTTAATTTCTGACAAAGATATCTAGATATTTCATCCGTAAATCCTGTGGGGCTGGGGATTGCTAACATCTCTAGTAATCTTTCAAGTAGATATTCTTTAGAATTTGATACGCTTAAGTTCGTCATAATACGGGCTCTTTATAAGTCATGTTAATCACTGCTCTCCTGGTTACCGATGACCTCATTGACATCTGGTGTAGGAATGAGGGGCTTAGGCATGTTCTCATCGGTAATTTGCCTTGAAAACTCTTCTACCGTGGTGACGGCTTCATCTTTTTTGAATGTAGGCTGACTATTTAAATAGTGAATGAGCATCAACGACACATTTTTCAAACTCAGCAGGTGTGTTCTCTCTAGGCTGTGGCTAGCATCCCCACCGTAAGCAAGAACTGCTGTTCTAACATCGTGGCCTGCTACAAGAGCGGCTGAAGCATCGCTGTGAAATGCCTTAAGGTACTTTTTTTTGAATGGTACTTGATTTTCCGAAGCCAGTCTCTCAAGGTGAGCAGTTAAGTGAAAATCGTAAGGGCCGCTTGCGTCTCCGCTCGCAATAATAAGATGTTTATTGTTGCTTTTTTCTTCTGGTTTTAGTGACGCGAAGTCAATAGTTACCAACTCAGATACCTCAGGTAAAACAGCGCTACCAATACCGCTTCCAGAATTTTCTGATATTGTAAAAATAACATAGGTATCTTGAGTTGGCTTTATACCCGATTGGTGAATTGAAATGATTGATAATAATACTGAAGCGACTCCCGCTTTGTTGTCCAAATTTCTGGATACTATATATCCATTGTCCATTACTTCTGGGTGAGCATCTAATGCGACGTAGTTTCCAACTTCTATACCTAATGTTTCAATTTCCTGCTTTGTATAGACTGGCTCATCTAATCTTAGTTCTATGTTTTCCCATTCGAATGGAACTGATTCAACCCCTTTATCTCTTGAGACGCCCCACTCGAGTATAGGCAATAGGGTGCATCGGTATGATTTTTTTTCACTAAAAAGAATAGCTCGGCTCCCTTCTGCAAATCTGCTGCTCCAGTAACCAATAGGAGATACTTGAATCCGCCCGTTAGATTTAATGCCCGATACCATCGCGCCGTTTGTATCCACATGCGATACGATTGCTCTGGCGGGATCAGATTTAACTTGCCCCTCAATAAATGCCCTTATTGTTCCTCGTCTGGTTAATTCAAAGGGAATTCCAGCATCATCAATTCTTTGACAGATATATCGAACTATTTCATCTGTAAAGCCGCACGGGCTAGGGATAGCGAGCAACTCAAGCAGTGTGTTTCTAATGTTATTGGTGTCCATAGTTTGTTCCAATATTAATGGCTTAGTGGGAATAAGAGATCTATAAACTTCTTTGCTGTCGGTTGAGGTTCATGATTGGCAAGTCCAGGCCTTTCATTTGCTTCTATGAATACGAAATCAGAATCGTCAGGTGATGAGACAATGAAGTCCAAGCCAACAACGGGTATTTGTATAATCTTAGCAATTAACATTGCCTGCTCTTTTAGGGTGTCGTTTAATTGTTCTGTAACATCAATTAAACTCCCCCCAGTGTGTAGATTAGCTGTTTTTCTTACCTGCAGTTTCTCACCTTTTTCTAATACACTGGTCCAGGAATAACCCTGTTGTTTAATACACCTATGTGTCTCATCATCAATTGGAATTTTACTTTCACCCCCAGTAGATGCGCTTCTTCTCCTGCTTTGCTTAATAATGAGCTCTTTAATATTATGTTTGGCGTCCCCAATGATATGCGCAGGTTTGCGTATTGCTGCTGCAACCACTTCATATCCGATCACTACGACCCTGAGGTCTATTCCCTCGTGATATGTTTCTAGCATAATTTCTGTTGAATAAGATTTGGCTTCAGAAATAGCTTCAAGAAGAGATTGTTCGTTATCAATATCTAAAAAAACCCCTTGCCCCTGCTCACAATCTGTTGGTTTAACAACCAATTTTGAATGTTTTTTAAGAAAATCAATTGCACTATTGTCATTGTTGTATTTGCTAAAAATCGGGATATTAATATTATGTGGCTTGAGTATCTCATAGGTTTTCATTTTATCCTGACATAGAATCATAGAGTAGGCAGTAGTCAGGTCCGTCAGGGATTCATGGCAGCGTATTTTCCTCCCGCCGAAAGAGAGGGTAAAGCGATTATCTGTTACACTGTCGACAATTACTTCTATTCCCCTCTTGAGTGCCTCGTCAACTAAGATTTGGGCATATGGGTTAAACTTGTGGACAACGTCATTGCCCACAAATAATTTTTCATTGATAGCGTTCTTAGTTTTGAGTGTAAATGATTTTATTTTCCTAAAGCCAATTTTTTCATAAAGTTTTTTGGCGACTAGGTTGTCACACATCACGCTTAGATCTATGTATTCACATCCTCTTGTATGAAAGTATTCACATAGAAAACGCACCAATGCCTCACCCACCCCTGGTACGGGCGAGTCTGGTAGGACTGCTAAACACCAGAGGCTTGACCCATTAGAGGGATCCTTACAGGCTTTGATATGATTAACTCCCATTACAGTGCCGACAATTTCACCCGTCTCAGGTATCTCAGCGATGAAGTAATATAAATATTTAGAAAGTCTTTTTTTCATAAACACTTTCTTCTGTATTGGTAGCATACTTCTTTTTAAGTAAATCCGATTAATTTCATCCAAATCCTCTTCGGAAGTGGCTCTTCTCACCACAACATTACTAACTTGATTGTCGCTTTGGCGATACTGGTCAAACCAAAGGCGATAGATATCTGACGGATCTAGAAATAGGTTTTGTGGCGCATGATTCAGTGCAACATGAGGCTCATCTACATATATAGCTATGTCCCGCTCACCCTGAGCTTCGTTGCTAAGCTTTTTGACAAGTGTACGGGTGTCGGAAAAGGTATGGCCTAATAGTAATCGACCCCAACCACAGTGAATAACTGCATTGTTTATAAAATTTTCGTTAGATTCGCTCCTAAGCGACTCCTCTTCTAATCGCTCGAAGGTTGGGGGCTGCCTTCTAAGGGCGCGTTCATCGTGCCCAGATATTTTTTGGTCTTTAAACTTGAATTCCATTCATACCTCCTATCATATGCCATTATTTTGGAGCCACAACTCAAGAAGGCCAAGTTGCCATAGTTTTGATCCGCGCAGTGGGGTGATATACTCATCTGGCGTTGAAATAAGTTTATCCATATATGGCTTAGAAAATAGTGAGCGACTTTTAGCTTTCTGGCTGTTTAGCGCATCTTTAACCGTTTCTAGAACATTACCACGTAAATATTTTAAAGCAGGAACGGGGAAATATCCTTTTGGTCGATCAATAACCTCTGCGGGTATAATATCACGTGCAGCTTCTTTTAAAATCCACTTTCCATCCTCGCAGACTTTGAGCGATGAAGGCATAGTTGCCGCAAATTCCACCAGCTCGTGATCCAAAAAAGGAACTCTTGCTTCTAAACTACCGGCCATCATCATATTGTCAACCCTTTTTACTGGGTCTTCAATGAGCATGGTAGTCGTATCTAAATGAAGCGCTTTATTGATCGGGTCATTGGTCTGGACATGATTAAATGCTTTTGTTACGTAATCAAATGCATGGTCATTCGTTTGCCAGCGAGTATTGACAGTTTCCAGGTATTCTTGAAAGGAACGATCAAAAAATGCTTCTCTGTAAGTATTCACAGGGTCAGTGGAATTTTTCATGGGTGGGTACCAATGGTAACCACCGAATACTTCGTCAGCACCTTGACCACTTTGGACAACTGAGCAATGCGGCTTAACTTTTTTAGATAGTAGATAAAAAGCGACACAATCATGGCTGACCATTGGTTCAGACATTGCCTTTATCGCTTCTGGTAAAGCTTCGAGTAGCTCCTCTTCCGAAATCATCATTTTGTGGTGTTTTGTGTGATAATGTCTCGCAATAATGTCGGAATATTCGAACTCGTTGCCTGATTCATTTGCAACATTATCAAAACCGATGGAAAACGTAGAAATGTTTGTTTTACCAATTTTAGATAAAAGGCCTACCAATAAACTGCTGTCAACTCCACCAGAAAGCAATACCCCTACATCGAGTGCCGAAACATTTCTTCGCTGCACCGACTTTTCTAGTTTTTGTAGCAGGGCATCTTTCCACTCATTAGTATTTCTGCAAACTTCAGAAGCATTCTCAGAAAAGTTTAATTCCCAATACCTAGTTTGCTTCACTGATCCTTCTGGTGAAATCTCTAGGTAATGGCCTGGCAGAATTTTTTCTATACCTTCAATAATAGTATTGGGAGCGGGGACAATCGAATGGAAATTCATATAGTAGTTCAGTCCAATAGGGCTTACTTGTGGCTTATAGTCAAAATCTAACAGTAATGTGGTTAGCTGAGAAGCAAACCTAAAATATTTTGTATTTCTTTGGATATAAATTGGTTTTATGCCTAGTCTGTCTCTTGCGATAAATATTTTGCCTGAGTCTCTCTCCCACACTGCAAATGCAAACATACCATTGAGCCTTTGTAGCATATCAGGCCCCCAAGCATGGTAAGCTTTGAGAATGACCTCTGTATCACCATCAGAGAAAAAGGTGTATCCGCACGCTTCTAACTCACGCCGGATCTCTCGAAAGTTATAAATTGCCCCGTTAAAAACAGTGCATAACCCCAAAGCCGGATCGTATAGCGGTTGTGAAGAAGCATCGGATAAATCCATGATCATGAGCCGTGTATGCCCCAAAGCTACATTTTTTTGTTGGAAAATACCTTGGCTATCAGGACCACGGTTCATTTGATGTTGATTACCGCGCTGAACAAATTCGATATTTGGATGTTTGCTGTCAAACCTGATCTCGCCAATAATGCCACACATATATTATCCTTGCTGGTTAGTTATAAACTTGATGATTATCACCTCTCTGGCTGTAGGTACACATATTAGCTTTAGTGCAACATGCCTTGAAAGATTCGGGTGTTGTTCAGTTAATGTTTCAAAAGCCTCTAACAGCATTAAAATTTTCAATTGTTGTCGTTAGGTTGGTTTAGGTCGTCAATATTTTGTTGGCTCCAGGCTGCTTCATTATCTTCGGAAAGGTCTTCATCTGGAGGCAATAACTCGAATGCAGATGGCGTTGTCCGGATCATGGGTACGAAATCAGCTGCATATTCATCTGGCGCCTCTGTTGGCGCAGTCATGTAGTGATAGCAGGAAAGTGTGCAAAGCACGAGCGTGCACAGAGCCCAGTAAAGCGGTAGGCCGCTAGGGCCAAATAGTGACATGCAATGACTTGCTAAAATTGGTCCTATAGCTGCTCCTACCCCATGTACTAATAGCAGGCTACTTGCACCTGATAACATTTTTTCTGTTTCAAGGTGATCCACTAGATGGGCTATGGAAATGGGGTAAATAGAAAAAGTCAGGCCACCGAAAAGAGCAAGCAATAGATACAGCGGTATTTCTTTCCAGAAAAATGGTATGGCAATCACCAATGCTGTGGCTGTGGCCAGGGTGCTTACAAGAAATAGTACCTTCTTTCTATCAGCATTATCGGAGTAACGTCCAATCAAACATTGAAGGATCACTCCACCGATAAT
>JAYPYM010000001.1:0-49177 GCA_038135915.1 Gammaproteobacteria bacterium | reverse complement strand
GAATCCCGATAGGCATGTTCACCATTTACAACATTGAAAACGCTATACATCAAGGGTTCACAAGTATGCGGGTAAAACTATGGTGCTTGCAGAAGAACAACTGGGGATCGCGGAGCGCTTGTTGAGCAATGACAAGACAGCGCAAATCCAGGCGCAGAAGCATGTAGACAAAGCAGTTTCCTTGGTGAATCGGGCTACAAATATTGCGGATGTTGTGAAAGAGTTTGAAACAAATGATTTTGGGCATGAGGATATCGTTCTCTGGTATCAAAGTCAGTTGAGTAAGGTTGCTAAACCACTCAACCTAGACTTGCCTCTACATAAGCCCAACAAACATGTAGTGAATTCAATCACCAATAGCATTAGTGACAACCTTGCTCAGCTAACAGACAGCAAAGCGAGTAACAAACAGCTGAGTGATGAGCTTGCTAATACACAACAGAAGCTACATCTCGCTCTACAACAGCAAAAAAGTGCCTTTGAGGCAAAGATTGCCAATCTTGAGGGCACCTCTGAGGAAAAAAGGAGAAAACTCGAGTTCGTTCAAAAATTATTCGAAGAGAAGGAAGCGCGAGTGTACTTGCAGCTAGAGGACGTCATCATCAGAGCACAGGGTTTCAACTTCGCACCAGGACAAAGTGAAATTGACTCAAGTAACTTTGCACTCCTGCAGAAAATAGCCAAGGCCATTGACGAGTATCCTGGCTCTACTGTTATGGTCGTCGGCCATACAGACAGTACTGGCCACGATAAAGTCAACCTTCAACTTTCAAAAGAGCGAGCATTCAAAGTTGCAAAATTCTTGAGAGAATTCGGAGGCATATCCCCAGATCGAATTAAATCAGATGGATTCGGAGAGCAGCAACCCGTAGCCAGTAATACCAATAAGGAGGGTCGTGCTGAGAATCGCAGGGTGGAAGTGATTATTAAGACAAACATATAATAGTTGCCTCACAGCAGTGATCTTGTCGTCGCTGCTGTGAAGATGCAATAATGATATTTAAAAATTATCTAATATTGAGGGAATTATGTACAAAACACATAAGCATTTACGTTCTATAATCAACCATGCTCTCTTTTTGCCGGTGATCTTTTTCCTGACACAATCACCTGTATTCGCTGAAAGTAATACAGCCCAAAAATCAGCAAGAGATTCATTTCTTAAAACCATTAGTGACTTTAAGCACTCTGGTGTAGCAAATAGATTTTTTGAGACGGCACATGCGTATGCAGTATTTCCAACGATTGGTAAAGCAGGTATTGGTATTGGTGGTGCCAGAGGTAAAGGTCGGGTTTTCAAAGGTGGGCAGATGATCGGGGAGATGACCATGACCCAACTATCCGTTGGATTTCAACTGGGTGCACAAGCTTACTCTCAAATCGTTTTCCTACAAGATGAGCGCGCTCTAAAAGAGTTCACTTCTGGTAATTTCGAGTTTGGTGCCGGAGCCTCAGCAATCGCCGTCAACGCTAGTGCCGAGTTAAAAGCAGGTTCTTCAGGTGCCAGTGCTTCAGCAGGGTTACATTCATCTAAAACTGAACAAGCAGAAACGGGATATTATAAAGGGATGGCTATTCTAACAGCGGGAAAAGGAGGACTGATGTATGAGGCCAGTATTAGCGGTCAAAAGTATCAGTATAAGCAAGTAACCGAGGCGCTTTAAGAGCTGATTGATTAACTGGAACGAAATTATATGACTGGTGTACCTAGATGCTCATCGAGAGAATACGGCTTTCTTTTTTCATTAGCACCTTTATGATGACACTGGGGTGTACAGATGGTTCAGATTATCCCGTTCGTGTATCTGATAATACCACTAGTGTTGACTTTAGGAATATCCAGTCTGGCAAACAGAGAAAGGCCGCTTTTATTAGCTTTATGTTACCTGTTGTCACGGCTGAAATAGATTACATCGATTCTGTCAGAGATAAGGCTCTCGAACTATTGAATAAGCGTGATAAATCTCAGAGAATCGATAAAAGCGATAGAATTTGGTTATCCAAGATGTGTGAGCAATACCTCTCAAATCAAGATTGCTCAATAGATCAAATACGGTCAGAACAGGTGTCAAATCATATCGATTCTTTGCCTGCTTCACTGGTGATTGCACAAGCTGCACTAGAGTCAGGCTGGGGAACGTCACGTTTTTCAGTTGAGGCAAACAATTATTTTGGGCAGTGGTGCTATACATCGGGTTGTGGGCTGGTACCAATAAATCGAGGGTATGGCGAACAACATGAAGTCAAAAAATTCGAGCATGTTTCATCAGCAGTGGCCTCTTATTTTAGAAACATTAATCGGCATCAAAGCTATATTCGGTTGAGGGAAATTAGAGCAAATCTCAGGCGTGATAACAAACACATCACGGCAAGTTCGCTTGCAAATGGGCTTGTGAATTATTCGGCTCAAAGATTTGATTATGTCGAAAAATTAAAAGCAATTATTCGTACCAATAACCTATCTAAAGTGGATGAAAAACCATTTATCAACTTAGCTTCAGTGGATAAGCTATTGGCTGAGTTATGGAGTGAAGATTGATGAATACTGCATTCGAAATCAATCACGTATGAGCAAAGAACTAAAACAGGCTTGAAAGATGCACAACCAAAACATGCTAGCGTCAACCCTAAAGGCTTTGAATCCAACATCTCTGAAGTATCTTAGTAGCAGCCTGTCTCGACTTGTTGAGGGTCGCCTCTGGCTTAAAGTTGTAATCGCTATGTTTGCTGGCATGTTTTGCGGGATTATTATAGGCCCCTCAGTAGGCTGGGTGACACCCTCCTCTGCAACTATTATCGGAAGTTGGCTTGCTTTCCCGGGACAAATATTCCTTGCAGTGATTCAAATGATTGTCATACCCCTGGTTTTCGCTTCTATAATACGGGGACTAGCAGCTAGTGAAAGCATTGAACAGCTTCGTCGTTTAGGGATTGTATCAGCGCTATTTTTCATAACAACTACTGCAATCTCCGCAGTTATCGGTCTCGGTGTTGCCAACCTTATTGATCCAGGCAAGTTTCTTCAGCCAGAATCAATTCAAGTTGCACCACAGGAATCCTATGATACAAGCTCAGTAACGACACCAAGTTTATCAGATGTACCCAATAAACTCATAGGGCTTCTCCCCGGTAATCCACTTGATGCAATGGTCAAAGGAGAAATGCTACAGGTGGTTATATTTGCGATAATTTTCGGTATTGCCTTGATTTCTATGTCAGTAAAGGAATCAAAACCGATGCTGGACTTATTAGGCTCCCTCCAGCAAGTTTGTATGACCGTCGTGAAATGGGCGATGTTGTTAGCGCCTGTTGCAGTGTTTGGACTGATGGCAAGGCTTACCAGCCAGATTGGGTTAGAAGCCCTATTAGGAATGGCGATCTACGTGTTGACCGTCCTCCTTGGTCTCGGTATTCTGTTTGCAATTTATATTACCCTCGTAAGCGTGCTAACTATGGAGTCACCGTTACCCTTCATAAGGTCGATCAGGGAAGTGGTTCTCTTGGCATTTTCAACTTCAAGCTCAGCAGCAGTTATGCCTCTCTCCATAAAAACAGCTGAAGAGAAGCTACATGTTAAACCCTCAATCTCACAATTTGTCATTCCCTTAGGTGCAACCATCAATATGAACGGCACAGCACTTTATCAAGCTGTAGCAACAGTTTTTTTGGCCCAGGTTTTTAATATTGAAATTGGGTTAAGTGGTATGGCACTGGTGGTGGTCATGGCGGTAGGTGCATCAATTGGCTCCCCCGCTACGCCAGGTGTTGGAATTGTCATTCTATCGATTACGCTCACAAGTATTGGAGTGCCAGCGACTGGAATAGCATTAATCATGGGTGTTGACCGTATTCTGGATATGTGCAGAACTGCAATTAACGTAACGGGCGACCTTGTCGCTGCAAAGCTACTGGATAAGTGGGTCGGTGATGATGACGAGGGGCGTGTCATTACCCAAGAAATTCGAGTAAAGAGCACGCAAGTCTAACGTTGGAGAGTTGAGCAACCCAGAAAAGATATCGTAATAACATCTTAAGTTCCTTTTTCGTCCGCTTCTGTCATACCACCCATAACTCGAGCTTCGTCATCTTCTTTTTAATCAATGCCTCTTTAACTTTCCTAGAAAAGATTCTTTCGTATATGCTCATTATTTTATTTGTTCGGGCCGAATAAATCCGAAACCACATCCATTACTAAACAATTTCAATGCACCAACCAATTCATCTTCAGCGAAATATGAAAAAGCTGAAGATGAACACCCTTTCGGAGATAGCGAATACCAAGACGGGGCCCCATTAAGCCACCCTATTTATCTGTCTCTGATTTCTACAACTTTGTCAGGGGAATCTTCCCAGCTCACTGTTTTAAAACTAAGAGTACAGTCAATAATACCAAACTCAAAATGATTGTAAGTTGTAAGGCCAGAAACGTTTCCATCTACGAACCATACTACGGTGTATCTATGTTTCCCACCTTTCCATGGATCACGGTCTCGGCAATATTGCCATGCTTCTTGTTTTCCTGAAAACTGTAGGTTTTGAGGTTCTCCAAGAGAATCCCGCACCATTGAAGCAGTCGAACCTGGTCTTATTTTAGCAACTCGATCGGCTGGAATTCCTAGGTTATTAACAGAGCAACCGGCTAGCATTGCGCCAAATGTAAGTACAAAGATTATCTTTAATGGAAATATATGCATACTGTTCTTACCACTAAGAGTTTCAACTCAAAAATATGTGCGCGACCCACTGCTCTACTGATTCCTTCACGCTTAAGCGTGATCATTATGACACTTAAAGATAAGACCTGACCCGCTATGCCCACCAACCCCAGGTAACAAGAAACCAAAACCTTTGACGTTATCAAATTTTTTTACGACTGGCCTGTTACACTGAACACCCACAAACAACTAAATTTAAGGTACTTAGGGTAACATTTTCACCTTTCCGATTAAATCTTTGTAGAGCGCCAAAAGGTAAAATAATATCATTTTACCTTTTCACAATTTCGGTGGACAAAGCTGTGGATATACTAATGAAGAATGCCGTTTACTACTATTTTTTAAGGCTTAATTTACGATGGTTAGTTTACAGGCTATGTCAATAACTCACGATCTACTTATAGGATTAATAAACTATAAACTTGGCTTAAATTCGCCATGATCCTATATTGACACTCAAATATCTAAGCTCTCCGGCCCCACACCTAGATACAGCCTTTTTCGTCAGACCCATACAGCCAACATCTATTAAACTTCCACGCCACAACGTTCTTTTGCCTCCTGAGCCCATTGCTTTACAATCTTTGCATGTTGTTTCGAAAGAACAATATTAGTCAGGCATTCATACCCAGGGAGTAGCTTTAAATTATCTCCCTCTTCTATCAATGGGCAGGTTTCAGTCCCAAATACTACCCAACTCAACACCGCATCGACGGGGGTGCTAGTTTTAACTTTCAACAGGGATGCCTCAATGATTGTCCTGAGTTGTTTTTGTGTGGGTTGCTTATTGTGCAAGACCCACAATCGAGCGGCACCTTTGCTGTAACCAAATTCCAGCGCTAATTGCCTTGACCTCCCTTTGTCAATGGGTAGGTATTCATCCGAAAAATCCAAAATTGCATTCAGCCTTCCGGAGAAGGAGGACAAGTCATACTGACCAAAGTTAAATGTCTTCTCCATCTTGATTACCTTTTCAGAGTTAAGTCATAGACATTGTTGGTTATTTGTATCGTGCAAATGATTGAAAATCTACCCTAGAAAAGTTTTTTTCACTAGACCTTTATTCAACTTGAAACTAATATGATTTTAGTTCTAGATTTAGCTTGAGATATATCAATATTGTTAATTTTGAGGGAATTCATATGCCAAAGGCCGCTAAAAAGAAAGCTCCTAAAAAGACTACTGCTAAGGCTGCAAAGCCAGTCGCTAGAAAAATCACTGGCGTTAAAGAAGCCATGACCAAAACACAGATTATGGCCGAGCTTGCTGAAAAAACAGAACTCTCTAAAAAGCAGGTGCAAAGCGTCTTAGATGAGATGGGTATCCTAATCGAACGCCACATCAAGAAAAAATCTGTAGGTGAATTTACCCTACCCGGTTTGTGTAAAATCCTTGTTCAAAAAAAGCCTGCTACCAAGGCCAGAAAAGGGATTAATCCATTCACCGGAGAAGAAACCATCTTCAAGGCTAAGCCAGCAACAAACTCGGTAAAAATTAGACCGTTAAAAAGGCTTAAAGATATGGCTTTATGATACCCGTGCTTCATGTGAGCCGAATGATGGGCTCACAGCTTTGTTTATATTTTTATATATGCCTGAAACTGAGCTACTTAACTAACACCATTCATTATTTTTTACCCTAACCACACCATGATTTTTTCTTACCACCAAAATATACCTTTGCCAATCCTTCCGAAACCAATGTATTCCCTAGGGATTTTCCATCTATGAGAACCTCGGCCACTATCCTAAAGTATTTATCTCGCTGCATCCTGTGTAACTCAACCGACTTACCTTCCCTTATCAACTGAACCGTTCTTTGTTTTGCTATTCTTGCCAGCTTAACTTCCTGCTCACACTTTCCTCTCAATTCAGGAGTATCTACTCCAGAAACCCTTATCGGCACACGTTCCCCTATTAACCTTGGCCAGCTATTAATATTCGCTCGAAAGGTATCTCCATCGTATATCGATGTCACTTTATCCAAAACTACACTACCGTAGTTATTTTTGTCTGCAAATGCGCCATAGGGGAAAAGAAAAATCATTAACAATGAAATTAAAATTAGCGATTTCATATATTCCTCAGGCTGGAATCATTTCAGGGGTTTTAGGCTCTTTCTTTCTCTCATCTACAGATCGTTCTTTCTCTTTGGGTAATACCTCATCTTCTTCATCATCTACATTTTCCTGAATATTGTCTTCAAATTTTTTCATGCTCGTATCTTCAAAGTTGTCTGGTATGAATCCCTCTGCTTTCTGTTTAAACTGTCGATATTTCAACTCAACCTCTGCTACTGGAAATCCTGGAAGCTTTAAGAAGCCAGCTAAATCTGGTAGTGCTATGAGTTCTCCGGGGACAACTATTTGTCTTGTTTTTCTATCTGAACTCAATGTGACGCCATCTCGAATTTCGTTAGCTCCTAACGAGTAACCTTCATTTCCCTCAAGTGATTCTGTAGCACCAAGTGATTTGGAAGCCCAATCAGCAAAGCTAGCTTCATTTGTTCTAAACAGAAGCCAGGTAGAACAATAACCAGCCATGGATTGTGCACCGTTTAATCCATATATCGAGACAAGCTGAGAAAAAGACTGAAATCCAATTACACAGCAAGCTCCGTACTTTCTGCCTTCCGCCATCAGCATGGATAAGCTATGCAATTTATTAAGTGTGGGCAGCTCATCAACGATAATCCAAATCCTTCGATCCCTTTTTCTGTTGAGGGAAAGGATTGCACTTGCAGCTGTATCTAACCAGAGCGTTATAAGTGGCCTTAAAGATGATATTTGCTTTTTTGGTATTCCTAAGAATATCCAACCATCATGATCATCTTTCTTGATCCAATCTGATATCGAAAATGCTTTACCAGTCAACTTCAGATATTTCAGTGATCTAATATAAGCTGCTAAAGTCGCTCTGACAGAGAGAGCGACTTTTTCAACATCACCCGAAACAATCGCTTCAGCTTCAGTTCCTTCAATAAGCCTTGCTACTGTTTCTAATTTTGTTGTTAGCAGATCCTTCAACAACTGATCGATCATAAACTGCTTTAACGTAAACATTCTTGCTGCAACAGACGAAAACAATGTCCTCGCTGCCTTATTCCAAAAGGGGTCCGATCCCCCCTGGGTATCGGGTATTAAGGATTCAGCCATGTTGTCGAAATCAGCGCTGGTCTCAGCTTCAGCCCAGATATGCCACTTTGGACACCTTTTGTCCATTGGGTTTAACAAGACATCTTTTTTTTCATCATAAAAGCTTTCAACAAATTCTTCTGAGCTTGAATATACAATCGCTCGATCCCCTCTTTTTCTAATCTGATTTAGGAGATCTTTAATCGCGGTTGACTTACCAGTTCCGGGCGCACCTGAAATCAAAATGTGAGATGTTTCACTGTCTTTAACCAGAGGCATATCACCTATACTTATGTCGCTTTTTACACGTTTTCTTCTGAGTAATTGAATCAGCCCCTTTTTATCTGTCTTCTTATTTCCGCGCAAAAACTTTGGCTTTCTTATGTCATATCCTATCTTATATCCGTAAAAAAAGATCGCTACAAAACATACTAAAAAAAGAATAATACTCCTGGCTAACCCTTTATAAGCTATATCAATAGTTTGGTTGACACTCTTCAAAATACCAGGATTACTTACGATAGTTCTTGCTGAAGCCTTGGTTTCCGAACCATCGCTATATTCAAAATTTAGAGTAGTTTCCGGCTTATTAACCACATGATATGTGAATGACGATTGAGCCCATTTCACGAACAAATACCGATCATAATTCTCTGTTTTATTGAAGAAGTAGAATAAAAAAAACAATATTGATATTGCAAAAACTGCAATCGAAAATGATTTGATGACCTGCACTGCCATACGTACTGAGTGCAGGAATATCTGCCCTCCTCTCGTAATATCTCCAAGCACACTTGATTTCATTTTTCATCTCCTTTTAAAGACTTAGAGCTGGCACTTTATGCTCTCTGTAAGTGTTTTTGATTATCTCTTTATCCGCCCTTTTTGTTTCGTTTATTTCATTCTTTATCGTGCTTGATAGCTCTTTATTGAATTTAGATAGGTCATCTTTATTCATTGCAGACTCATTAGAACCATCATTCTGTTTAAGTGATTTCAGCGCTTTATCTTTGTTATCTGTAACTACAATCGTACTGTCCGTTGCCCTAGATAATCCAACGTAGAATGCTGCCTTATTTGTTAAATTTACTCGGTTTGATTCAATATGATAGATTGCATTTTGTTTAGTATCGCCTTGCGCGCTAACTGTAGTTTTTACATAACTCAGAGCAAAGTGTTTCTTATCAATTTCATGAAAATTAACCTTATGCTTTCCCTTTTTTGATTCAAATATTATGTAACTATCATTCGTTTCTACAACTCTTCCGCTTAGGCCATTGTATATCTTGTCCTGCGGGTTATTCTTCGTAATACTTACCAAATCGCCTTCGTAAAGACGGATCTTTTCTTCCTGGTATATCTTATTATTGTGCCCCCATTTTTTCGGCTCAAATGAGATCATCTTACCCTGATTATCCTGTATTTTTACAATGCCGCTTTCTCTATCTGAGTCTATAACTTTGTAGTATTCCCCCCTTTCCACGCCTCTACTTTTATGTCGCCTGTTAAAGACAACCCACTCGCCTTTCTCATAGACAAATGAGAATTTTTTATCAATATCGGTAATATTTAACTCAAATCCATCGCCGCTTCTAACTTTAGCTTTTTCTTTTAGATTGGTGGTATCAACTGGATTTTTAATCTTATTTTCTATTGCCAATCGCCCCTGAATTTCATCTGTTAGTTTCTGTTTTCCTTCTCTAGAAGGGTCAATAATTAGTGTATTTTCTCTATCATTAGCATCCATTCCGACATACTTATCTACGATATAACCAACTCTATTTACATCATGCTCATCCTCAAAAATCTGTTGATCTTTATCCATTTTATCTAAAACACTGCCCAACTGACCTTTGATGACCCCATATACTTTTTCTCGCTCAGCCTCCATTTTTTGTCGGACAATTTCATCTAGTGTATAGGTCGTCATACCTGAGTCTTGCATCAACTGAAACATTGATCCAAACTCAATACTTTGATGTTGTTTTGTATCACCAACCAGTACTAATCTAGCCTTAGAATTCTCAGCTTTTGAGATCAATTTTTCCATTATTTTGGCTCCTAGCAGCGATGCCTCATCGACAATCCATACCTCCTTTTCTTTAGAGTTATCATCAGAATTAATGAAGCTGTGTACAGTACCAGGACTTTCTATGCCTGCACTTTCTAATGTAATTGCCGCACTAGATGTTGGTGCCATCCCTCGAACCTTATAACCATTACTTTCCATTGCTGCGGCAAATGTAGCAACAACTGTGTTGGTCTTCGCCGTCCCTGCATACCCCTGTATTCCAACTACCATATCTCTATTTGTTAGCAGTTGGAATGTCGCTTTTTTCTGAGAATCTGTCCAATTAAAACCCTTATCATTAGATACTTTCTCTGCTTTTTTTACGATTTTTTTAGCGGACCTATCGCTAAAAAAATCTTTGAATTTACCTCTACCTAGCCACTCCTTGTGTATCACACTTTTCTCTATTTCCTGTGCTTCTTTCGTCGTATAACCAGCAACTTTCACGAAAGTTTTTGCCTTACCTTGTGCATCAAAAGTCTTAGTTTCTGTAGGAATTAGTTCGTTATTCTGCTGAATCATGGTTTGTATCTCAGGTAGTGAAACTAAACCAACACCAAATATTGACATTTTCTTGACAATATCATCTTCCGTAAATCGTGATTTCATTGATTGAATAGAGGATATAACTTCTGACAAAGTTGTTGTTTTAAGCTCATTAATTTCTGTATTTGACAACTTTTCTGATGTATCTAAGTATTTTTCTAAATCAAAATTATATTTTTTTGCTTCTGATTTCCATCTGTCTCTTAACTGTTTTCTTGATACCCTCTCTTTCTTTTCCCGAGTCTCGAGATTAATGATTTCTTTCTGAGCAGCTGTTGCATTGCTACGATCTAGTGAAATTTCTGCAAGCTTTTCTTCAATCTGTTTAGACCTTTTTGAATGATCTTCAATTAGGTTTTTTGGTATATACTTCAGCTCAAAATCTGCCTCATTACCTGTTGCCACTATAGCCCTACCTTCTTTCTGGAGACGCTGTGCCAAATCCATTCTATACACCATTCCTAGCTTCTTTTGTGCATGATAAATAGGCTTACTTTCTACACTACGCCACTTGCCAGACATATCTTGAGTGGCATTCATAATGAGAGAATGTGTATGCAGGTGGGCGTCTTGAGCCCTAGATGTTTCGTGCGTATATAGCGCAGCAACTAGGGATTGTGTTTTATGTTTCTCTAACTCACCACCAGTCTTTATTCTTGTATTTAGAATTTCTTTTTCTAAGTAGGTTAACGCTGTCTTAACTGCATTTTGATGAGCATCAAATGCTACCTTATCGTCAAAGACCAATGCAGCTATAGATACACTTTTTGGGGCTTGAAAGGTTACGTCCCATCCTGGTGAGTGTACGATTTTATCTTCAACTTTCTTCCCAAGCTGATCATCACTCACCTTGCCATCTAGTAGATTCTTAAGGTCTGAGCCATCAATTTTTCCTTCCAATTCAAGAGATTTAGCGCCATTTCCAAACCACTCGCTATAAGAGCCATCTAGCGTATCTTTTGAGTAATAATCGTCCTCTCGTGAGAAATATTTGCTGGCACCGCTCGAGCTTTGAATTGCTTTTATTGTTGCTACCATCCTTGAATCCTCTCAACTATTCCTTATTTTCTATCGCTTTTTTGTTTTCTTCCCATCCAATCTTTGCTTCATTTCTGACTCGATTCATGAGCGAATCGAAGTCACTTTCTTTACATAAATGCTTCAAAATTTGTATGTTAATTTCAACATTTAGGTAGTCAAAATAGAGTTGATTTTTGACAAACTTGTAGGTTGAATTTTTCTCTTTTCTAGCTTTAATTCCTTCAAAAAAGTACTCGGATGTGAGATTACTAAGAGTGAGCCCTCTTGATTTTGCTTCGTTGCGTAACGCTTCAAACAGCCCATCTTCGACTGAAATCTTTATCCTCTGCATTTTTTCAGAATTCTCCCTTTCCCTTATAACCTTTTGATTTTATTGATGTGGCCCATTTTTGGGCCATTTTGGTTTTTGCTTTAATTTTTCTTTAAAGCACCACTGTTTAGGCGTTTCCACTCCCGCACGCTTGGTGCATAGGGTGTGCTGAAAAATAGTATATTTTTCATTCTCAAATATGGGGCCCCACTTTGTGGGGTATCCTTGTTCTCACTGTTCAATTCTTTTAAAATATTGGCGCAATAATTTAAAAGAATTATGCGCTTTCCTTTGGTATCACGTCGCTCTCTTGCTGAGAATCTTTTTCAAAAGATTCGAACTCTTTTGATGCTTGCTTCACTGCTTTCTCAATTGCCTTCTCGACAATTTTATCAATAGGAAATTCTAGGTTTAGAGATTCAGCTTTTCTCTTAGTATCATCAATTTTTTTGGAGAGATCTTTATCAAGGTTAAACTTACGTGACGTTAAGTTGCTTTTCTCTATCTTCCTTAGTATTGACATCTTTGTTATGCCCCTTACAATAGTTTGTATGAATTAATACAATAGTAATGTGTGGTTAATGAATGTCAACCGTTAAATTCTCATTAATATCCTTTCTGATTGCCTATCAATCTCAATATGCATTTTCTTTCGATCATTGTTTTGATTTGTATGGAAAGGAATTCAGAATTTCTCCTGATTTATTGAGAGCAATAGCCATAACTGAAAGCAATATGAATCCTAAAGCTGAGAATATTGCTACCAAGGATAGAGGTTTAATGCAGATCAACCCGTGGTGGTTTCCCAAATTACAGGTAATTGGAATTGACCCTGAGTCTCTTTGGAACCCCTGTGTATCCATTAAAGCTGGATCATGGATCTTATCTCAGGAAATATCTAGGTATGGTTATTCTTGGACTGCAGTAGGTGCTTATCACGCCGGAGCCTATACAAGTCGGACCTTGATTAGAAAGCAGGATATTTATATCAATTACGCAAGAAAGGTCAAAAAAAATCTTGGGAGGCTTTAATCCATTAGTTGTTAATTGGAGTTTCAGATCAAAAACCGGATTTTTTCAAAAGATTACTCAAAGCCTCCTCTCTTTTCACATCATTTTTCTCTAAATAACTCGTCCAACGCTCATGAATATCAGGATCAACCAACATATCAATTCTTATCTTCTTCGCTTTGTACTTTTTATTCCAGCTTTTCTGAGCTGATTCTAACTCTTTTTTCGTTTTATGAATTTTCGGACGGCCAGCACCTGTTTTATCATTCATCATCTAAACCTTTGTAGTATTCGAGCAGATTTTTCTCGGCATCTGTTTCGGGCTGATACCCTGAATCAGACAGATACCGAGCAGCGGATCTACACGCCCATTCAGGCGCTTTTTTCTGCTGTGCCCAGGTTTTTAGTCGATTACCACTCAAAGCCTTTCTAGAATCAATATATCCGTACTCCAAAGCTTTATCGACTAAAGTTTTCGACGAATCTGTTGGCGGTACATCAATGAAATAACTAAAGGCTTTGATTAATAGATATCTCTTCTCTCTTATCTCGCTCTCTTCCAATATTTCCAACCTCTGAGGATTTGCAATGTATTCTCCAAACCCCTCTTTTTTTGCTAGCTTTTTTAACCGCATAACGCTTTGGTATACGACCCTCTATTTCACCTAGGTTAGGCATCAATAATACAATCATTTTTTCTCTCCCTCTGGAGTATCGGCTTGAGCTATGAAGATCAAGCCTTTTGCTTAAATTAAGGCATTCTCTTTAAGATATGCCGCTAGTTTCAATCCTTTATCGTATTCATTGAGATTTACCTCAAATCTCATGCATCCACCTTCAAACGTACTAATCATCACATTTCCTGAATCAAAGTAAATTTTTCTTTGTCCCTCTCCTCTTTGGTGAGATTTAGATCCTTTAAGAATTCTAGCGGCTAATGTTTCTACTAGTTCTAACTCATCAACTTTTTTGTTATGAGCCTCTAGCTCTTGCTTAGAAATCCTATAAAACCTCAAATAGTTTTTAATTAAGCGCCTTTCTAAGTCTAACGCGATAGCCTGTTCATTTCTGCATAATGCGCAGGAGATCATGGGTTTAAAATCTTTTTTCCTCGCCTGGTCAAAGCTCGACCATGAACGAAATGCTCTATTTTTTGACTCTGGTATGCAAGCATAAAAAATTACTCGTTCGCCGTCTTTCCTAGCAGTAATTTTACTGCGCTCAGGACCAATTAATTTAATGCATTTATCACTACGAGTATCCAAACGCCATAACGGTAGAAAACATACCACCTTCTTAATTTTTTCTTTTAAATCCATTTTTTGAAATGGCAGAGGGGTTCCCCTCTGCTCTCCTTATGCTGATTTTAATTTTTTTTGAAATCTGGATGTTTCAACCTTACTTCCATACTCACTCCTAATTTTTTCGAGTGACCAATTACCACGACTTTTACTCGACCAATCAGCGGGACGATAATACCATGCCTTTTTTTTACTTGCATAATGAAAGCCAGCTCCATTTTTCCCTAGAGCATCTTTATGCTTCTTAGTATCTCCTGTTACCCAAACCCAAACACCACAAACCTCAACTTTTACACCTTGTAGCCCTACTACAGAATTGAGTGCAGCATTCAAGGCATCTCCATAGCCCTCTTCTGCTTCATCAATATCACCGGAAAAGTTTTTAAGAACCACATACGCAGCATTGACTACTTTCATCATTTCAGTTCCGGCAGGATTTCGATCGGGGTGGTACTTTGAGCAAGCTTTTTTGTATGCAAGCTTAACCGAAGCTGGTGAAATTTTTCCGGTTAAGCCCAATACGCTAGCAGAGTCTTGAATGTTCATTTTAAATTCTCCCTTTGGAGTAGCGGCTCGGCGGAATGCCTGACCAACATGAATAATTATAATCGCACGGTTAGTTTAATCAAGGTTTATCTTGATTTTTCATTCAACTTTTTTAAGTCAGCCAGTGATTAACTGGCTGACTTGTATCCTAGTCTTCTCCTTCAAGCATAATTGTTATAACGGGCTCTAATGTATCACCTGGGCCACAAACGGCTTTCAGCCGTATCCTTTGAGGGCTAGTTTCATTACCGTTTTTAGGGACACAAAAAAGATCGTAAATAAACTGACTTGATTTAGAACGCTTGGCATTGAATCTTGCCATATAAATAACGTCCCATAATCGACCACTTTCATCTTGGTGTAATCTTTTTCTCTCGCTGTCAGTCTCGTTCCATGCCACGCAAGATTCATAGGCCGCATGAGTTAAAGCAACTGGGTGTAAAAAACCAGCCTCCTTTGCAACTTCAGATACATCAACTAGAAAGCCATCTTCAATTGCTTGTTTTCTGCTGTATGAATAGATTAGTTCTTCCATTTTTTTCTCCCTCTGGAGTAGCGGCTCGGCGGAATGCCTAACCAACATGGATAATTATACTCGCACGGTTAGTTTAATCAAGGATTATATTGATTTAATTTTAAGATTCTTATCATCAAGCCACATCATTTTTTAGTTGATATTCTTGTATTAGAACATCAGGACTAATTCCTAAGCCTTCGTGTAATCTTCTAATCATATTGATGCTCAAGCCTCTTTTATAATTCAAAACTTCACTAACTTTGCTTCTAGACCCAAAATACTCCACCATATCTTTGTCTTCTAACCCTTCTTGGTCCATACGAAATAAAATCGCTTGAATTGGATCTGGAAGATCAACTCGAATAGTCTGGGTTTCGTAATTGTCTATGAGAGTAGAAAGAATTTCTAAATGATCGAAATCCTCAGTACCTTTCTCGGCGTCCCAAAGCTTTTCGATCATAGATAGTGCATGGTTATAATCTTTCTTGTTTCGAATAGGTTTGATATTCATAATTAACTACCTCTACTCATATCAATTGTTTCTACATTGATTTCATCGTACTCTTTGTGTGTACCAATGAACTTAATCCAAACGATTTTTGCTGCGTACTGTATTTGGGTAACTAGTCGATAGTCATTCCCCTTAATATTGAATACAACTCTGTTGTTGGCAACAAAACTAGCATTTCTATATTTTTTTTTAATATCCTGAGGATTATTCCATTTAGCTTTCTGAGCTTCAGATAACCAAGCTTTTAAAGGCTGTTCTGAGTCAGAGAAAGTTTTCTTTTCCCAAAAATCTCTAAGGGTACCTCTAGAAATTATACGCATAGCCACTCCTTTTTCCCATTATGGGAAATCTCTAAGGTGTAGTCAAGATCTAATCAACTTTTATCGTTATTTAATAATCAGAGGCTATCTTGGATAAGAGACGCTTTCAGAGCCCCTAGAATTGGTTTTAAAGGCTTTTAATCTTAGCCTGGGAGGAATTTGATTGGTTCTGTCTAAAACAGCTCACAAGCGCCCTACAGCTCAATAGATATAAAATTTATTAATATTAAAATTTGTTGTTGGTTTCGGTGCTTGTGGTCGAAGTGTGGGTTTGCTGTGGTCGATAGTGTGTGTCACAGTGTTAACAGCGTTTTTTGCTGTTAACACTTTGTCCACACGCCGCGAAGCGGTCGTCCACAGTAAATCCATACGTTGCGAAGCATCGTCCACAATGGGTGTAAGATTCTCTTCCACGATTAGTCCACGTTATTAACGTTATTATGCCTCTAACTACAGGGGTATAGAAATTATAGTTATATAGTTATATAGGTTTGTGTACCTGATTGCCCGTGAAACTGCACCCGATCGCCCGTGAAACTGTACCTAAATGCCCGTAAAAGTGTACCCGATCACCCGTAAAACTGTACCTGATTGCCTGTGAATAAATAAGTTATCCACAAAAAAATCTGTTTAAAAACCTAACTATGGGAGTTTCAGCTGTACCCGATCGCCCGTGAAAGTGTACCTGATTGCCCGTTGAAGTGTACCCGATTGCCCGTTGAAGTGTACCTGATTGCCCGTTGAGGTCTCCTCGACCGCCTGTTGATGCTCAGCTAATCGCCTGTAAAAGTGTACCTGATTGCCCGTTAACTCATTCTTTGTTGATTGAAAACTGTACCCGATTGCCCGTAAAAGTGAATTATGGTGTTTGCCACTAATTATTATTGTTGCTGGCATTTGTGATACTAACGATGTTTTTCTTTTGAATTGGAGGTGGTGAATGTAACAACCTAAGGCCTTTTGGCATGCCTTTATCTGTTTTTTCATGCTCTATTTTTGCTGAAGGATATACGGCGTAAACATTTTTTAAATGCATTAAAAAGTTTTGCCTAAATTTATTTATCTTCGTATACCCTCCTCCATACTGCTGATATAAGTCTTTCCACGGTATAAATTGCCCTTTCCCATCGTCTTTGATTCTATGCAACCTTTCAGAAAGCATTGAATACAGATCAAGCTCCAAGGCGCTATCTTTAAGAAGGTAAAGCGCTCTCTCATCTAGTGGTACAGCATGAGAGCTTAGGGCTTCGAAATATTCATCAGACAAGCGAATTGTCTTTGGCCAGATCGTTTTTTTCCCTTTTTCATGGTTTAAAAATATATTGATATCACTTACGATATCTCTTTTTTGAGTATGAGTTCCCCCATCTTCATTTCTATTACCTATATAGATTTTACTGGCTACTAGCCTTGCTAGTTGATCTTTAACTTGTCGATATACTCTGCCATTAGGTGCACTTTCAATACCTATTCTTTTTATGAAAGCGCTGAGACTATTTTCTACTTCTATCTCTGGACTGCCCGTTAAAATTGCTTGCCTGTTAAGGTAGAGTAAAATCAACCTAGGTTTTGTGCCGTATGGTAAACCTAGCTGAATAAAGTCATCCCTCTCAGGATCTAGGACGCTACCAGCTTCTAACATGATTACTGAAAGCCCATTTTTGCTAACCCACTTTCTTTCATCTCCCATATTTTTAAATGGTAGAGATGTTTGACACATTGTAGAGTGGCTAAATGTAATAGACGGGTCATTTTCATTGTCGACCTGGCTTACAGCTTCAATTATCCTTTTCTGCTTTTTGGTGGCAATTTCAGCCACTTTATCAGATTTTTCCATAAGAAATTCCCTTAATTAAGATAATTATCCAGATAGCTAGCTATATTCATATTTGTATAGCTAGCTATTTATTAGATTTAAATATTGTTCCTTAATTGAAGTGAGCCCTTTTTTGTCAATCAATGCTCCTAATGCAACTTCGATTGTTTCTTGATCGCTTGAAAATCCTAGGTGTTTTGTGAGGTCTGCGAGCAATTCAGACATACCAAAACGCATTTTTATGTTTTTCTGGTTAATGTAAGGACTTTTTTTTCTAATTTTTTTCTTAACAGGCTCTCTACTCGGGAAATTTGAGACATGAGCAGCCTCTTCTATTAATTCACGCTCTACACTGGATCTTTTTCTGGTTTTTGGTTTGCTGATTATGTCTTCAAGATCTATATCGTCGTCTATGAAGTGTTTAACTTCTCTGGTGCTAGGCATGAGCAAGACTCCTTTCTTCATTTGATACCATATTTGCTTTTAATTTTCTTTTTACTTCTTCGGCGAATTTTTCGACATTAATAGAGGCGTTTTTAACCCCTGAAACCTGTTTTGGGTCTAAATCGTGAACAATTCCACCATAAGTACGAATTGCTTTAAACGCTGCGCGCTCGTTTAGCGTACATTCAAATACATCTACGTCATTTTCTTTCATGTCATTTAGTATGGCTTTATGCATTCTTGTTAAAAACGCTGCATTAGTTCTAGATATTAAAACCGAATGAGGAATGGGGCGTCCTAGAGCCTTTTCTTGCCTTCGTATTAGCTTAATGGTTTTGATTAGTTCATCTTCATCATCTTCTGATGGTTGACTCATTGCAATGACTAAATCCGCTCGGCTAATCGCATGAGCAACTGTCATACTCGCTGTTCCTTCCAAATCAACAAGAACAAAAGCACTGCTCTCTTCTGCATCATCAATATCGTCTAGTATGCTCTCCTCGCTAGAGTTTTGGATCAGATTGATGTTTGATGGGCAACCATCCATTTTTGCCCACTTTGCGCTGTGCTGGTTGGGGTCAGCATCAATCAGTGATATTTGAATATTTTTCTTTTTCCCTTGTCTCGCAAACTCACCTGCGAGCAGCCTGCAGGCAGTAGTTTTACCTGCGCCACCTTTACTAGAGGCAAAGACGATTACTGTCATATTAATCTCCTTGGATGCTTGTGATAGCTAGCTATATGCGTAAATGTATAGCTAGCTACATTATAACTAAAATAGCTAGCTATACAAATAAATTGATAAGTAAATATTGGGAATGTCCTGGGAGCGTTAGATAGCTAGCTATATATTTCTCGACGTGTAGCTAGCTATCAACTTAAGCCTATTAGAATGTATAGCTAGCTATAACATTAAATGTAAGAAAATCAACAAAATACAGTGTATAGCTATCTATCGTTTGGCAAGTTATAGATGTATAGCTAGCTATAAAAAGCTTGGTATCAAATATAGCTAGCTATATTTTGGTGTACGCCGATTGATAATATGTATTCAAAAAATTAGTTCAGTCCGCCTAGGATACACAGAATTTTTGATGAACCTAAGTCGAAAAGGGTCAAAAATTTAAACAAACATCTACACGCATTTGGTTCGAAGACCTTCGATTACGGAAATAGATTAGAAACGAACTGATGGTTTCCTATCCAAAGATCGTCATCTTTATTACAACTGCAACTATAGCAGCCTTGATAATAAACGAAGATAAGGGATGGGTGTTTTCTGAGCATCTCCATAATGAGATATTGCACCACGCAATTGCTGGAACAACCAACACTAATCCGGTCAGCACGGTTAGAATTTTAATTTTTGTTAAGGTCGTTGCAGTCAATATGATTGCGCACGAAATCAAAACTAATGGATACGTGAAAAGTAGCAGAGGGTAGGGGTTCAGCGCCCCTTGCCACCCAGAGGAAATATACTTTGAAATTGATTTTACGAATGTGTCATTCATCCTCTAATTATAACCTATGCCAGCAGTATGGAGGAGGGGAGGGCATTGACCTTTTATTAGCCTACTTCCCAATAGACAATAATTGCTTGGGAGTCTGTATATTTTACAATCTTGAAGCAGTCACTCGGGGTTATAGGAAAGGGTAGGTTGAATCCCAAAGAAGGTTCGATTACTCGGATATTGATTTATAATATCGGTTTTGTGATTGATATTAAAATAGGTCTAGGTCCGTAGGCTAAAGCTATAAGCAAATATAGATAAGTTTGATATCATACTTACTGGAGTTAACGAATGAAATTATGTAATCTTGGAAAGAAACTTTTATTTCTAGCCCTGACTGTTAATTTAGTATCTTGCGCAACTCTATTACCTCCAAATCACCCTACGTCTAAATATGATGAATTTAAAAAAGAGTGGACTATCAGATCAAGTCGCTGGGGAAATGATTTTAAGAATTTTGGACCAAACCCATCCTTTATACGAGCTTTTGTTACTAAAAAAGGAATTGTTTCTTCTCAGGTATATGCGATAGTTCGAACTGAAACGAATATGTATCCGAAATATGCACTCACGAGTAATGGTAAAAAATACAACGTGCAGACAATTGATTCTGAGGTCAAGTGTATTTCTGCTAATAGCTGTTATTGGTACCAGGACATAATAATAGATATCGACTATTTGCAGATAGCCGAAGAATTAAATGACCAGAGTCATTTTATAATGAGGGTTTATGGACGCACGCAACCTCAAGATGTATCCGTACTGGCTTGCCAATTCTGGGAAATAACCGAAGAAATTAATCGAATTAAGGGTATTGACCCTAAAAGTGTTGGCGTAAAAATGGGTCCCTCGTGTTCAGTAGATTAGCAGCTAGCGTTTTATAAGCATTTAATTCAAGGCGAATAGACTAAAATTAACTCTAGATTAAAATTGGCTTTCACATACAGAGGATCTACTTCATGGAGTATTTAATTCTGATCGGGATAGCATTAGGTCTTATCATTTTTTCAAAGCTTTTCCTATCTTCAAATAAGACTTTCACCCCGCCTAAATCGCAGGTGCTCTCTTCTAAAGAAGTCACGAATAAAAAAACGTTCTCCAGTACTCAGAAAAAGCCAAGTAGAAAGCAATCTCATGAGGAATGGCTCCGGGAGCGCTGGGAGTTAGCTGATAAGCAGGTGGAAACAGGTCAAGGTGATATTTTTCCGGAATGGTTTTTTGATAAAGCTACGCAGAGGCAGTTAGAAAAACTAGATGAACTTGGTGTCGGTGTCGACAAGAAGGCAATATTGAAAGGCCAAGCATCAGATTTGATTGGGTTACACTATGACCCTGATGATAAAGAAATAGAGATACTAAAGTTTTTTAAAATACCTACGAGATCTTTGAAGCAGTCTCAGGCGAAACATGAAATTGCTCTTTTATTCAAAAATCAAGAGAACGTAACGCGTTGGAAGAACCGGCCGTTGACTCCTAACCAAAAAGACTTTTTTGAATTTTTCGGTATCGAGCCTGAGAAAGGGTTAACAAGTGAGGCGGCTGAAAAAACTATAGATGAATACTTAGAAAAAGTTGAAGAAGAAGACAAGTATAAATATGAAGAATGGAATGCATATGAGACTCTTTTGGATGAGCTTACAGATAAAGAATTTCTCGAGGATTATGAAATAAAAAAACCCAGTAAATCACTTATTAAAAAGGCGTTGACTGAGCTTAGAAAAGCGGGTAAGTCTTATGATCAAATGCTAGAAAATGAGGACGAAGTTATTGACAAGCTCATAGAGCTGAAACCAGACATTTTGAAAAAAGTCACCGCCATTTAAATCTTTCAATTGATTTAAACATCCGAGAAGATGGTTTTGAAGTAATGAGCAGTCAATTTTGGCCTTTTAAAAAAGCTCGTGCCTTCGCTCGAAAGCACCAATTTAGAACAAGCATTGAATGGAAAATATACAGTAAATCTGGTAAACTTCCGCCCTATATCCCAAGAACTCCAGAGGTAGTCTACAAAAATAAAGGGTGGAATGGTTTTCGAGATTGGCTTACTGATACCAGGCATTTAGTAAAGGGTCGGTATAAAAAATTTGATGCTGCTCGGAAGTATACCCGAAGACTAAATCTAGAGAAAGTTTCCGATTGGCCTGGCTATGCTAGCTCCGATGAAAAGCCAGATGATATTCCAAGCTGTCCAGAGGTGGTTTATGCTGATCTGGGCTGGATAGATTATTATGATTGGCTCGGGTTAATGAATAAATCCAGGGGGCCTTACTTACCATATGAAGAAGCTAAAAAATTTGTGCAAAAACTTAATTTGAAAACCAAGAAGGAATGGATTGCTTACATCAAAGAGAACAGGCTACCAAACAATATTCCCAAGAACCCTTATTCCGTTTACCGAGATAAAGGGTATAAAGGTATGGGTGACTGGCTTAACTCTGGCTACGTTGACACTAAAACTAGAACCTACCGAACCTTTAATGAAGCACGGGACTGGGCAAGAAAGCAGAATCTTAAAACGGTCGACGATTGGTTTGATCTGGCAAGATCCGGTGGATTACCAAATGATATTCCTCGGACACCAAATATAGTTTATAAAAATAAGTGGGTTAGTTTTCCAGATTGGTTAGGTAACAAAGGATCCGCTGTACCACGTTATCGAAAAAATCGAGATATTACAGTTAATCGAGATTTTAAATTAGCACGCGATTTTGCTCGGGGATTAGGTCTCAAAACCAAGCAAGATTGGATAAATTACACGCAATCAGGAGAATGTCCACCAGATATTCCCAGCGATCCTTCGAAAGCCTATTCTGAGTGGGTTAGTTACGCCGATTGGTTGGGAGTCTCGGGAAAGTATCGAAGGTTTTCCAGTGCTTAACTCTCGGCTTTGTATTTACTGGAGAATTTGCATCAAAAAGACATTGTGTTTTTATACTTTTAGTTTAAGGATACTAAAAGTATTTTATCTGATAAATCTGCACCTTAATTAATCAAATACACTAAAAACCCCCTGTTTAATGTACAGATAGGTGACCGTGAAAAGGTCTTTTCTTTTTTAAATTTAAAAAACTAAACGTTTAGTATTGCCTTTTATTGCTTATGGTGTAATAATCAATCATCCAAAATAGCTAAGGTATTTCTGTGTCAGAGCAAAAAGTACAATCCAACTCATCCAGTGTTAGCATCAAAACGTTGTGCGATGAGATTGATCAAGGTAAAGCGGGGAATGGCGGCATTAAACTCAAGCCTTTCTACCAAAGAGAATATAAGTTTACAAAAAAAGATGAGAGCTTTCTCATAGAGTCTCTATTAATGGGGATACCTATACCCACGATTTATCTGGCTTCAGATACAGAAGTATACCCTCCGGTCTCAAATGTGATTGATGGTCAACATCGCCTTAGGGCAATCCACAGATTTGTAAATGGAGACTTTCAATTAACGGGCCTAGAGAAAATGAGCGAGTTGAATGGCTCATACTTTGAAGATTTAGATCCAGCCTTTAAAAACAAGCTAATGATACAAACAAGCTTGAACCTAAACTACATACACGTTCAGAATGACCCTTCTTTAGAGCTTGAAATCTTTTTGAGGTATAACAGAGGTACTAATCCTATGTCTAAGCAAGAAATTAGACATGTATTGTTTGGCTCAAAATTCAATGATTGGGTAATTGAATTGGTTGATGAGCTTAAAGCCGATGATACTTATCGCGATATTTTTAACATCGCTAAAAAAAGGTATGCTGACAAAACGGTTCATGCCGATTTATTCACACTCTTCTCTGTTTTTTGCTACGGACTTAATCAAAAGCATATTGCAACACCCTATTATGTTGATGAGATTATGTCTTTAACTAGAAAAATGGACCAAGGAGAGGAAATATCAGAGTTTATTTTGAAAGCAAAAAGCTTTTTTAAAGCATATTTGAAATTTTTAATGCTTTGTAGAAAAGAAGGAATTTCGCACCCATTTTCTAAGGAAATATATGGAGAAAATAAAACACATCTATTTCAATCAAGCATAATGATGATCATTACTAGTGTTTTTAGTCAGACATTAATTGAAAATATTAGTATTGATGAAGAAAATATTTCTAGTATTTTGCAGGCAATAAAGACTGGCTTTAAAAACAGTTCTTTTTATGGTGCAACTAGTGCAACAACAAAATATGAGTTAGTTAATAATGCGTTTGAATCAATTATGAATGAAATAAAAAAACCTGCCATTAAGACAGGTTTTTTATAGATTAAAGGAAATGGTAAGCCCACTTCTCTCAATCCGTCACAAGAAATAGATTAGTGGATTTCCAATTCAAAATCAAGGCCTGCCAGATCGCTTACCTCTGTCGGGTGGAGATTAGATATGCAAGAAATCCAAACAAAACCAGCACCGCCTGGCTTCAAATGGGTGTACTGCCGCTTTCGTCGAGTTAAAAATAGTCGCCGTATCCTTGATGCTCATGAGTATGGGTATAAAGCATGGTGTTTTCTGACGCGATGTAACAAGAAATAACACTGTAGGGCGCATAGACTGAATCTATGCGCCTTTATTTTTTGGGTATCATCAGGCTAAAAGTTTGGTGACAGAAAAAGATGAATTTGGGAGATTACATTGAATATTGAAGAGCTGTTAAAGCTATCGAAGTGGATAACATCAGAAGCAAGATCTGTAGTCAGCCAATATGAATTGGTCTACGGTATATTGCAGCACAACTCATCACACCCCCAGCAAAAGCCATTAGAAGAGGATTTATCAAAGTTAAAGAAATCTCTAAGAGGGATGAGCTTACATACTCTTTCAATGTCGCAAATTAGAATGCTTGAAAATTTGGGTGCGCTTAGTTACCTAGGAAAAAATGGAGTTAACTTTCTGAAGAAAGTAGAGTCAAAAACAGGGATTGACTCGGCTACAGCTACTCAAGATGTGTCAAAAGCTAAGCACGCATTAGATGAGGCAATTCGCCGTTCGGAAAGAATAATGGAAGCGTTTAGTGGAATTAAAATTGAAGGGCTTGAAGACACAAAAATTGAGGACGGCATCGCATTGCTACGAGTTGAATTTAAAGATGATGCGTCAATTACTAACATAGTAGAATGGAAGGCTTGGGCTTCTACATGGCACGACATTGCAAGAGGAATTACAATGTCAGTTGGCGATGCCCCAGAAAGTGTTCAAGTGTTAGGCGCTTCTAAAGGGTCAATTATTATTGAGCTTGGGGTAGCTCTTACTGTGGCAAAAATAATTACTAGTATTGTCAACGAAATAATTGGGACAACACTAAAGCTCACTGAGCTACAGTCTAGTAGAGAGGATTTGAGGAAGAAGAGACTAATTAATGATCAAATAGAAAAAGGTATAGAAAGCCAGATTAATTCTATTACTGAAAAATCTGTAGAGCATATTAAAGAAAAAACTCTCCAATGCATCAAAAAAAACAAAGACGGAGAGAAAGAGTCAGCTTTGCATAAAGCTATTTCTAAATTACTTGATTTTCATAAAAAAGGCGGAGAGGTGGATTGTATCCCTCCAGAATCAGAAGATGATTCAGAAGGCTCTGAAGAAATTGAAAGCTTGCGTTCTGCTGTTGAGAACTTGAGAATTGCTCAAAAAGAATTGAAATTGATCACTCATCAAGAGAAAGATGATGATTAAATGAAAAATTGAGTCATTGAGGGAGACAGCCCCTGGGGGAGTGTGTTCCCAGTAAACCGGGTCTACCTTCTCCTCGGGAGGGTAGTTTTCGATTACACCCCGTGGGTCAATTATTATTATTGGAAGCGCCGAGCCGAGCCTTCTACACCATTGCCCATGGACTCTCTTCAAACATTGATTTTCTCACAGAAAGGCCATTGACTGAACTAAAGTTTTAAGAAACCTTAACTCGTATGACTTTTATTCGTTCTCTATGGCCGCAACTGTTTCTCTGGACTCAGGAACAACCTTGTCCCTTGAGGTTGCTGCTAATGAAATTGGATCAGGGAACCGGACAGTTATGGAAGTACCTTCAGATTGATCCGAATCAATATTAAAAGTACCATGTAACTGATTTGCCCGCGCCTTCATAGATATTAGTCCAATACCGGACACATTACTTAAATCTTTAATACCAACACCATTATCTCTAATGAGAATAGTTATTTCATCATCTGACGATTGAATTAATATAGTCACAAGGGTTGCCTTTGCATGCTTATTGATATTCGTCAATGCCTCTTGTACGATCCTGTAAATATTTATTACCACCTCATTCGGTAATCGATTAATCTCATCCGAAATAAATAATGATATATCACAAGCTGGATAAGCAACCTTATTATCATTCACAAGCATCTCGATGGTTGACGAAATACCTAAAACATCTAAGCTTTCAGGTCGTAAACTTCTGGAAACCGATCTTACATTATCGTATATTGTATTGACCTGTTTTTCTGCAAAAACAATCTCATCCTGAGAGATAGCCATATTACTAACTTCTCTGTTCTTCAGATTATCTATCCATAGTTTAAGAGTAACCGCATGACTGCTGACACTATCATGAAGATGTCTTGAGATTTCTGCCCGCTCATCCTCGATTAAGCTATTGTAATAAGCGGATAAACGTTGGTTTTCTTGAGATATATTTTTAGCTGAATTCATCATCTCCTTATACTCTTTACTTTTTCTCGCAACAGCGAGAGAAAACATAGTTAGCTCCCATAACGCCGAGAGTTGTAATGCATTATACACTAGCGCACTCTTTTGAATTATTCCTGCCGTAATTAAACCCGAGCCCACAGCAGATACCAATATAAAACCCCAACCAAACAGAAAATAATAGGCATAAACAACTCTTTGTAGAGCTTTTATAACACCAGCGTATATGAGTGAAACCATAATAATCGGTGTTAAGGCCGCACTAATTTTAGCACTTATATACTGCGGGAAAAAAACAAATGCTAATAGAGAAATAGCCAAAATAGAATTTTGTAATACAAGATAATATTTATCGTGCTTAGGGTGAGAAGACTTTATATCCAAAAGTTTTCGCGTAAATAGAATCATTGCATGGTAAACAATAATTAAAAATACTATGAAGTACCTTTCATAAATCGCGGGAAAGTTGAAGAACGTGTGTGCATATCCATTAAGATAGATAAATACTAGCATTAAAGTGATCACATAGTAGACATAGTAACCATAAATGCTCTCCCTCGTAGATACCCATAAGAAAGTATTGTATAGACACATTATTAGAATCGCTCCATAGAAAAGACCGAATCCAAACTCCCCCTCTGATGTGTATTCAATAAACTCTTTTTTACTTGCAACATGCATATCTAGAACCAGTAGATTTCCACCACTATCAGCTCTAATGTAAATATCAGTTGTCTCTTTTGGTGTTGGCACTTCAAAAGTTATGGTGCGTAATTGAAATGGACGTTTAGATATCCCTTCCTTTTTATCATATGCAATATTAATGAAATTGCCTTCAGAATCCTTGTAGAAGAGATCAATTTTCCCTACAAACTGGAATTTTTGGAATAGAAAAAAAGATGGTTCATTATAATTTTGTGGATCGACTTTCATTTTCAACCAAACCACATCACTACGCTGACCGAAGTTTAATTTACTTGAACTTGGCTTACTAAACTCGATCTCGGTATCAATTGACTCAATATCTAAATCACCGCTTTGATCGATAAAACTCATGACATTGATATCTGTTAGCTGTACATATCCACTATCTAAGCTAATCGAATTCGGCTCAGCGAATAAATACCCTGCCAAAAAAAAAGAACATATTCCAACCAAACAGCGAAGTAGTTTGTAACTCATAAGAACCTAGAACTCATAAGAAATGGAAAGTACAGCGCTGCGAGGGCTGTTATGAACTGAATTAAACGTCTTGGACTGTGCAATTATAGTGGATAGCGGAGCGTTACCAGAATAATAGATCACCTTTTTATCGAATATATTGTTTACATTTAATTGAAGCGTTAAATCATTTTGCATAGCGCTAAAGAAAATATTTTCTATTGAATAAGCACTTTGAATTCCATCTGGGTCGTAATTACTATGGACATTTGTTTTACTATTATAGATGGATTGAAATCCATAGTTTAATAGCCAATCCTCTATTAAATCCTCTTTTGCAACCTTTAATGATCCCGAAAAGCGGGGAGTGAACAGTGCTTGCTTGCCAGAGTAGTCGCAGGAATCTGCGGATCCATCGCCGTTTCTGTCCTCTCCATCAGGAGTTTGTCCAAAATAACAATTACCATTCTTAAAGTCTCGATATTCCATATCATTATACGAAAGCGATGTATCTATTCTTAGATTTCCAAATAACTTTGATGCATTTAGTTCAAACCCTTGCGAAACAGTACGGTCAATATTTCCAATCGTAAAGCCCGATGAACCATCAAACTGAGAGGTTTGCAATCCACTGAAATCAGAGTAAAAAAGTACTCCAGATAATGATAAATCATTGTTTTTTAATTTAACGCCAAGCTCATATGTATCGACTTCTTCTCCATCAAATTCAAAAAAATCTTCAATATTTGAAAGCGGATCAAAACCTCCAGCTTTATTGGCAAACTTGTATTGCATAAAATAATTAATATTTGGTTTAGGCAAATAATTTATAGCAAATCGGTAGTCATCGGTATTTTCTTTTATAGAACCCACATTATTATGGCCAGTAGACTGCTCTGTTTCTATACCAAAAATATTCAAGTAAAGGTTAGGTACAGCGTTAGCAAGGGGATCCCCTGTGTTTAGATCAATTGCATTCAATGACTTACTTGCACTTTTATCTGTTATTGTACGCCTCAAACTTCCAGATATGAAAAATGAGTCATTAAATACATAGCGCCCATCAAGATATGCAGAAGTAACGTCTGTTTTCTGTTTAAATCTTCGACTAGATGCAGTTTCCCCTAATTGCTCAGCTAGAAAACTTGCAGTCTCTGGGGTGATCGTTGGATCAGAAGCTAGTAGGTTTGAAACAATCGGAACAAGTAGACTGCTCGAGTTGATATTTATCTGTTCAGTAAACTTTTGATTGAGATTATGATAATACAAGCCACCATGTATCCCTGTTTCATTATTGCTAAAACCTTTTGATGAAAAACTTATCTCTTGACTAAATTGCTCATACTCATCAGACAAATCTAATTGAGATAACTCTGTTGGAATGAAATCACAATCACACCTTTCATCATAATTTAAGGAATAAAAACCCGTCTTAGAAACCCAAGTTAGATCTCCTTCAAAAGAAAATTTTATCATTGCTTGATCAAGCTGGTTTTCGCTTAGGTCAGGGTTATTGGTTTGTCTCTCGTTGTTGTAGATATCTTCGAATCTATCCTGTCCAAAAACATAGAATAGAGTATTGCTAAATGTTGAAGGGATTCCATCTAGTGCGGCAATTCCATACTTTGTTCCTAGGTCTACCGAATTAGATTCATCTTTTGTTATTTCTCCATATTTGAAATGTTCTGTGAATTGATTAGTTTCTAACTTAATCGATAGATTCAAAGCTTCTGATAAATTAATCCCTGCAATATAGCGAAATGCAGAACTATCTGATGTATCCTCATTTATTTGTGTATTTTCGATATAGGAAGAATAATTTGACAAACGAAAAGCTATTCTCTGCTGCAACTTATCTGTCCCTGTATTATAAAATCCCGCTATCTCATTCATTTCGTTTGCGGATTCATAAGAATAGGATACTGAACCGAACTCACCAACTTCAGGTTTATTCGAATATACCTGTATAGAACCTGCAATTGTATTTACACCCTGATTAGTTGATTGTGCGCCTGGCGCCAGCTCTATTCTATTTACATCAAATAGCGGGAAACGAAAGGCCTGTGCTTTAGATGCCGTAATGTCATCAATGAAAAGACCAACAGATTGATCCAATCCTTGACTAATTCCACCGCCAACACCTCGCATTGAAATTTGGGTTGATAGTGCAGTTCTTATAATTGAAAAATTTGGCGTCGCCTCTGAAATTTTCTCGACCCCATAAACCCCATAATCTTTTAGCTCGATTTCATCAACAACATGCAGTGTTCCATTTACATCGTGCTTACTTTGCTCAACTCTATTAGTTGAAACAATCACCTCATCTAAAACATGAACCTCTTTCTGTGCAAATAATTCTAAGGGCGTGCAAACTAAAATAGTTAATAATGATACTGCTACTCTCATTATGAAATTTTACCTCTAAATAAAAGAACTGAACCAATAGACTCGCAGAAGAAGTCATCTAATTTTTCTGATAATGCAGAAGTCAACTCATCAAGAGTATCAGCCTGATTATTAAAAATACCTTTGTCTTGATAGGTTTTCATTAATAATTTTGCTGGCCTACTTGGATCCAGATCACAGCAGATCGTAGAACCAAAAACAGTTGCATTCTTTTCCACTAGTGGAGCTATACAATTGAAGAAGGAATTAACCTTTTCTTTAGGGCTTCCAGGAATACAATGAAAGAGATAATTGGCACTTACCGACGAAAAAGGTTTCATTGTTGGCGTAGGAACCTCAAACACATCGGCCTTAATTATTTCTGGTGTAAAGCCTTTTTTACGCAGCCGATTACTAGCGGTCTCTAATACAGTGCTGTTAATATCCAACAATCCGATTCTGGTAGTTTTGTCGGTGATATTGTCAATAAGAAGCGTTCCTGTACCAACACCTACATCTAGATGGTTTTTAGTCAAATTTTCTTTAAAAAGCTTATTGATTTTTCTCGTTGGACATTTCCAAATAAAACTATTGGAAACCTTCAATACTACGAAATCATATAAAAAAAGATTAATTGGCGTGTATATGGCCTGACCCCGATTGATTTGATCTTTTGTAATTTCCACTTTATTTCCCCGCTTAATTTAGACTTCTTTAACTAATAAACCCTTTCCGCATTGCTAACATTGTGAACTCTGCTGGTCTTTCTATTTTGAGCTTAGCTTTGCACGATGCCAAATCATTGGCCACTGTTCGTAAGGCAATATTAGCCTCATCAGCAATTTCATTACGGTTTTTTCCTTTAGCAGTCAAAAGAAATACTTTATATTCTCTCTCCGTTAATAGGCTTTCGACTTCAATATTCTCTTTGTTATCTTTTACAAAGATGTTTGCTAAAGGGACTGCCAATTGTTCTGGTATATAGGTACCTTCCTCAAACACTTTATTAATAGTGTGATAGAGTTCGCCGGTACCTGCTGTTTTAGTCAGGTATGAAGAAGCTCCCGATAAATAAGCATGCTTTATTACAGAAACATCATCGTGCTGGCTAAAAACTATAAATTTACACTGGGATAGTAAGTCTTTATTTGCCTTTAAAAAATCCAATCCATTTTCTTTGTTATTTTGGAATGATATATCCAACAACACGATATCTGGGGCAAACGATTCTATCTGATCACGCAAAAGCTCTAGTTTTAATACGTTTGCGACTACCTCTATATCATTTTTTTCAGCCAATGAGTTTTCTACCCCTTTGCTTATATAAGGGTGATCGTCAGCAATTATGAGTTTCATCTTTTCCATTTTCTGTTCGTTATGTGACCAATGTGTGCCGTATTATACAGTTATATAGTGCAAGACATCTAGCAAAAATTCTATATTTGCAAACTCCTTTCTGAATTTGCTATGCACAAAGGATGCACGAATCATTCACCATGTTTGCATATATTCCCACTTTTTATATTTTAAACGCCTTTTAACTGGAGCTTATACTATTTATTTAGTGTTAAAAGTGTATTGATAATGCCCTTAATGTGCATTAATATCTGCACTAAATGAGTTGGAAGGTCAAAGGTTGTGAGATTTAGAAAAGTGTTTGTCGCTTCTTCATTACTCAAGTGACGTTCTTAAAATGTTTTCTATCAACAGAACGAGAAGCGGCAGACTAAAGAAATAGACGATAGGACTGGAGAAAAAATTATTACTACCTGGAATCAAAATATGGAGTGCACCCGAGTTCGCATACTTCAAGAAGTCTTGATTGAAACCGCGACTCTATGACCGAAAACAAAGCTATTCCCGCGACTCATGGCAATTACTAAATTCGAGCTACAAACTTACGGGCACTATTTCTTCTACTGTAGTTAATTTATCTGAGAAAGCTTATTTAAAAAAACTCGTATTTTTAGAGGGACAAGGAAGATGAAACATATATCAAGTAAAGACAATTATCCCGGAATAAAATGCGAGATAGACGCGAATAAGCGTCGTTGTGTAAATATCGAACAAAAACTATGGATAGAATCTGGAATAGGAATGAGTTGGGGCAAGGAAAGTGGTGTGGCAGGAAAGCACCTAGCATTGAATGTCCTGTTCAAATATTTGCCAGAAACAATGAAGGATGAGGCGTATCAATTATACGAGCCCTTTTTTGAGGATGTGATTTACGATATGCCTGATACAGGAGCAAGTATTGATGCTGATCAAATAGAGTTATGGTTGTGTAGGAAGATGTACTCATGTGATTTAATGGAGCTAGTACAGGAATATATTAGATCCAAAGATGAGGCGCTAGTCTTAAAAGAGTATCTTGCTCAGCTTCCTTGAAGAAATACTGATACTTATATAGAATTAAGATCATCAAATTTCACCTTAAGATCAAAAAATGACCACCAAATATACAGATCGAGTGTGTCAGCAGGTTCCTATGCCTGTTGAAAGCCATCAAAAATTAAAAAACTATGCATCAGAGTCTGGAATGACCATGAATGAGGTATACGATTCTATGCTTTTGTGGTTTTTGGGCGAGAAGAAAAATAATGCGAACTTCCATTATTTAGCTTCTCCTAAAGGAACAAGTAAATATATTACTATGTGGATAGACGATAACATTATTGCCATGGTTAAGAAGCTATCAAAGCAGGACTCAATGTCTATTAACAGAATAATATTTACAGCAATCACATATTTTCTACAAGAAAAAGAGTAGCGAAAAAAAGTAATTATTTCTTGCGCTATGCTAATTAAGGTATTAAAGTTTGTATGAATACATAAAAACAAGGAATGGTTAATGTCTTCTCTTTGTTTAAAGCAAATTTTGATAACAAATGAAATGAGAAAATCAATTAAACGAATAACAAGAAGGAAGGATATTTCGTTAATAGATTACACTCGTGACGCCATGGAAATTTTCTTTGAACTGCGCAAAAAGCAGGATATAGGCTGGTATAAATACGAAAAATTGCCTACAAAAACTATTTTTATACCGTTTTGGTTTGAATCTAATCATTTATGTAAGCTTAAAAAGCTTTCCATTAGAGATAGAGTGAGTGAAAATGAAATTATTTACACTGTGTTGTATAAGGTGACGGAAGAAGATAGTAGGATCGATCAAAAAAAACATTTTATTTCGGCATAGGTTTGTATGAAAACATACATTATAAGACTGATCTATTTTTTCATCATGCTTGGTTTCCCGTTGGTGGGTTACCCAGAAAGTGATGGTTTAAATAAAAAACTACAAGATAAATTGAAAATGTCATTTCAAAACCTAACGATTACCAATGTATCCCAATCACCTATTGATGATCTTTACGAAGTTTATACAGGAAGCAGAGTGCTTTATTACTACCCAAAAAGTGAATTGCTTGTCTTTGGCGAAATATTAAATTCCTCTGGCATTTCTCTAACCCAGCAGTCACTACAAGCAGAGTTCGCCAGGAGGGCTAGTGAAATTAAAACTGGGTCAGCCCTCAAAATAACAGGTATATCGTCACCAGATACAAAAGAGATCATTGAGTTCATCGACCCAAATTGTTCCTATTGCAGAGACTGGAACTATTTATCTAAGAAATACAGCCCTACCAGAAAAGTTATTTTTTCAGTCAAAGGTATAGATGGCAATAGTGCAAAAAAAGCTATTCACATTATGTGTAGTGAAGACTCTCAGACTGCATTAGATCAGGTAATGTTTGGAATGATTATGGATGAAGACCTTAGAGACTGCGAAGAGGGAAGGAAACAACTTATTAAACACTCTGAAATAGTAGGTAAATTTGGAGTGGAGGTCACGCCTGCATTTATTTTGGTGCAAAACAATAATGAATTGGTTAAGGGGATGCAAAGGGAGAAACTAATGAACTATCTAAGAGGAAAGTAATTATGAGGAATCAAGCACTAAGAAAAAAGGTGTCTCTTGCGCTTTCAGCGTTAGCCTCAATGTTGATGTTTGCGCCAGGTGCTGTATTTGCATTCACAGCGCCTACGGATGATACCGCACTTGGTTATGCTATCTACGATACAGTAGTTAATGGGATTCTAGGCGGCCCGATTGGATTTGTAGGTGGTATAGCAATCATTATTTGGGGTGGCGTTCAACTTTTTAGAAATTGGATGCCAGCGGTATTGGCAATTATTGCTGGTACTGCAGTAAGCCAAGCCGATACGATAGTGGGCACCCTCGGCATGTCAATAGCATTGATCTAGGTAAAATGAAATGAAAGAAATTCGAGTCCCTCAATACTTACATCTCCCGATGCAGCTTCTATGGTTCGATTCGCATGATATGTTCATGATTATACTGTCATACGTTGTCGGCCTCGCCATAGGTGGGTGGGCTTGGATTTCTTTAGTAGTGATACCTGGGGCATTTATTTTCATGAAAAGAGGGAAAAGTAGAGGCTTTATAGGGCACGCGCTCTATGGCCTCGGCTTTTTTCAATTGAAAGGCTACCCGAATTACTTCTCAAAGAGATTTTTCGAATGAATATAGAAATCTATAAACAAAAGACCTCTAATCTTTTTGCTGAAAATAGAGTATTAAAACTTTGCCTTTTGTTAATTACCTCTTTTTCTATTCTTAATCTATATGCCAATTTTCATCTTGTGCAGGATAGAAAAACAATAATTATGCCCGTTGGATACGGTGGGCCATTTGAAGTATCGGAAAGATCAGTAGAAAGTGGATATATAAGAATGATTTCTAGATATATCACAAGCATGATCGGCAACTACACAGCGAGCACGGTTGAAAACCAATTAGATGAATTGCTTCAATTAATGTCTCCAAAAACCTACGTTATAGCACAGGATCAATTTGAAAGACTAAAGAAGGAAGTGAAGAATTATTCTTCAATCTCATACCAAATGGTTTGGGTTGGTGAAGAGCCATTAAAGGCAACAGATGAAAGAATAGAAATTGATGTCATTAGGCATAGATTAGTGAACGGTGACATTACACGATCAGATAAAAAACTTATAACAATAGATTATCACATAGAGGACGGAAGATTTTGGATTGACGCAATAAATGAAAAGGAGAATGAGGTATGAAAAAAATATTAATACTGGTTGTCTTGTCACTTTCAACATCTGCGCTTTCTAATATTTTATTCGCTGAGGTGGTAGTTTATCCAGATAAGCCGACCGCTGTGACATTTTCTAATTCAGGCACCAATAGAATTGTGTGTAATGGCGGAAACGTAGCAGATGTATTTTATTCTCAAAACAAGGGAATGATTGCTGAAGTAATCGATAATAATGTGTTTCTTCAATATCAGCATATCCAGCTCGGAACACAAAAACAGCTTATTAATGAGAGAGGCGAGATTCATATTGTTTGCGCCGATCAGGTTTATACCCTCATAACGGTACCGAAACAGGTACACGCAAAGATTGTATATCTAAATAATTATGTGACCGATAAAGTGAAAAAGAATATCTCTCTTTTTAATGGAATGAGTCGAGAGGAGATGATTGTCTCACTTACTAAGGCTGTTATTAGTGATCAGTATCCTGAGACGTTTAGCGTTAAAAGCATAGATAAACCACTGCTGATCTCAGATATAACTAGGTCAAATCATTATATTTATAACTGGTCAAATATAGTACTTAGAAAAGAGGTTAGGCCTGAAGGTACTGGGGTAGTTGCTCACGAATATACGATTGATGTCTTCTCAGATATGGAGTTGACAGAGGCATTTTTTATAGACCCTCTATTCGGTGAAAATATAATGGCTATAACACTGTTTAATCATGACCAAAATGATCCAGGTAGTGAAAAACATTTCATTAAACTCACGAAGGGCGATCAAATGCGAGTTATTATAATAAGTGGGGTTCACCATGAGCAAGGATGAGATTATAGAAGGTTGGAATAGGTTAGAGCCTCACAAAAAACAGAAGGCTGTAAAATCTATTTTAGTACTGTCAGTTGTTTTGGTTGGTATCATACTTTATTACGCACGAGACCTTGATGAAATTAAAGCTGAAGCTAAAGAACCAACTCGACTTATTAGTCTTGGAGATAATCTACTTGAAGACGATATTAAAGCAAAAATAGAGAAGGATAAGGAAGCACAAGAGGAGCAAAACAAGGTTACGGAACGTAAATTAAAGGATCTCAATACACAGTATAATCAATTAACAAACCTCATTAAGAATATTGAAAAAGAAAAAAGCAAAGTAGTCCAGGTTAAAAAGCCAATTGCTCACGTTGAAAAATCAGTCGGTGGAACACCGCCACCAGATTATGGAGATTACGGGAATCGAAATAGAGAGAATAAAACTGGTTCACATGTGCGAAACATTGAAAGAGAAATGATTAAGCCGGAGTTAGTGGGTGGAATTACAAGAGTCTCTGGAAAGAGCACCAACCGAGAGGGTTATGAAAAAAAAAAGGCAAAGACCTTCAAGCTTTCCCCAGGCTTTATGGAAGCACAACTCTTAACCGGTATTAAAGCGGACACAGTACAAGCTGGAGACAAACGTCCACAGCCGATGTTATTAAGAATACAAAAGCCAGCAATATTGCCTAATCACATAAAGGCTAATTTAAAGGGGTGCTTTATTATTGCTAATGGACATGGATATTTAGCCTCAGAAAGGGTGGATGGTCTTTTAGTTAGCTTAAACTGCACAGCAAATAATGGTGCATCTATTATAAATTCAAAAATTAGTGGTTATATGGTAGATGAAGATGGTTCTAAAGGTCTAAAAGGAAGAGTCGTTTACAAAGCAGGACAAAATATTGCCAGGGCATTTGCCGCTGGAATGATTGATGGGGCCGGTAAAGCGATTGCAGCAAATAATAAAGTAACAGTTATTGATGATGGTGCAGTTGTTGAGGCTTTAAAGGATAGCGGATCTCTATTTAGTTCTGGTTTAGGACAAGGGATCAGTGAAGCTTCATCAGACATAAAAGAAATATTTATTGACCTAATAGAACAGACAAGCCCTGTAATAGAGATTGGTCCCACTAAAAAGGTTACTATCGTAATTACAGATGTTGCTGAAATAACTGTAGAGGATATCGAGGGGTATGCGTCAAATGGCTAAATTAATAATAATATTTTTAAGTATTTTATATTTGCCGTCATGTGCATGGTTAATACCCTACGAAGAGAACTTTGCATGTGATACTAAAAAGTTTGGACGTTGTGTAAATGTTACAGATGCATATGAACATGCGACAACAGGGAAGGACGTTGGGCAGGAGATTTATCTAGGAGATAAAAATACAAAAAAAAAGACATCTGTGAATGAGGTACCTCCAGAATCGCATGTGTCGGAGTATAGATCGTATAAAGAGAATGTTTATAAAGAGTTAAAAGAGAAAATTCAAAGACCTCAGGCTCCCGTATACAACCAAGCGAAGGTAGCTAAAACATTTGTTTTGTCGTACAAGACAGAATCTGAGGGATCCCCCTTTTATATGGACAGATATGTTTATTATTTCATTGATCAACCTAGATGGGTTATGGGAGAAACAGATAAAAGGAATAAAACGAACTACAAAAGTCTATCACCAATCGAAGAAAATCTGACAGATTAAAAGGGTTTCCCTATGGATAGCTCAAAAGATAAAGAAGCAAATAATAGCCATAGTAAGAATATAAGGAAACCTCACAATAATGAAGATGAGGGGAGAAAACTATTAACCTGCGTGCAGACTGGAAAAGGAAAAACACAGTTTATCCAGCTTCTACTTGATAGATATAAAGATTACAAATTTTAAGGGATTAGTCGATGGGTATTGTTCAAAAGCTTTTAGGAAAAAATGGCGGTGAGAAGGTAGATGATTTTGAAAATATGGCCAGAAGAGAATCATTTTCAAAATTCTTGCCTTACGTTGCCTATGATGATGTTAATAAAATATATATCACAAATAGTGAAGAATATGGTTATATTTGGGAGTGTCAGCCTAAAGCATTTATAGACGAGCAAAATATAGAAGTTATTGCTGCGCTTCTTCAAAGAAAGTACACAAAAGGTGCCATGATACAGTTTAGTCTCTACGCAGACCCCGATTATAAGGACATTATTGAGAAATATATTTCTAATAAAACAAGGTTAGATGAAATATCTAAAGAAACGATACATGGATTTGCCAGGTATATCCTGTCTGGTAGAAATGGTTTAGATAAAATATTTGGTAATGTTGTCCGAAATTTTAAACTAATCGTATCACTAAAAGTTAAAGAACCTTTAACAGATCAGGAGCTATCGAATACTATCACTACACTTAACGGCATAGGTTTTAATCCAAAACCTATGAAGCCTGAAAAACTTATTCATTATATAAGAAAGGTTATTTGTGGAACAGATGATGAAACAACCTATAATGATGCGGTTCCAATAAATAAGCAAATCATTTCTGCTAGTACGAAAATTGAAGTAATGAAAGATCACCTCATTCTCGGAGAGCAATATGCGACCTGTCTGACGCCAAAAATCCTGGATGAGAAAATCAACCCTATTAATGCCAATAAATTTTCAGGGGGGTATGAAGGTTCAAAAGAAGACCTAATGCAGATACCCTGTCCATTCGTTTGGAACGCAACTGTCTTGCTCGATGACCAATCGAGTAGTATAAGCTCTAATGCATCCTGGATTATAGCGCAAAAGAGCCCAGGAAAGTTTGCAATAAAAATAGGAAAAAGACAGGAAGAGTGTTATTGGGCACTAACAGAGTCAGAAAAAAATAAAAAATTTATTCGAATCATTCCTTCCTTATGGTTGTTTTGTAAAGATAAAATTAGCCTAGATCATGCTGCGTCAAGAGCGGCGTCAGTATGGGACGCTTGTGATTGTGAAACACAGCGTGAAACATTTATTCAATCCCCGATGTTAATTTCGTCACTTCCCCTAGGCCTTTATGCGTCTGAAAATAATATCAAGGTTCTAGATAGGCATTTTTATATGACGCCAGAAGCAGCAGCCTGCTTTTTACCGACTCAAGCAGATTTCAGAGGGATTCTTGATAATCCAGTGTGTTTATTTGTTGGTAACAAAGGTCAGCTCGTTGGTTTAGACATTTATGACAAAAGAGCAAGTAGTAAAAATATTTTAATCTGTGCGCCAACAGGAAAGGGGAAAACACAGCTTCTTCAATTTATATTAGATAATTATCATGCTACCGGATCCCTCATTAGGTTAACCGATATTGGATACGGGTATGAACGACTCTGCGCGACTAAAAACGGTAGATTTATGGATTTTGGTAAGGACAAGATTTGCATCAACCCTTTCCATTCGATTGGAAGAGATGAAGAAGATGCTAATGCGGATACAGCAATGACAGCAAATACACTAGGAGAGATGGTTTATTCTATTTCAAAGAAAGAGCTTACAGATAATGAGTATAACCTTCTTAAAGAGGCAATTAGATTTGCTAAGAAGAGAGATAATGGAATCTATGGTGTTGATCATGTATATGAATATCTATCAAGCTATCCAGATAAGTGTGGAGAAATAGATGCCGAACCTTTCGATTTCCTTACATCTATTGCTAAATCGATGGGGTATAACATTGGAGAGTTTACCTCAAAGGGTAATTACGGAAGGATATTTAATGGACCATCAGACTTTGATATAAGCTCTGATGATTTTGTCATACTCGAACTTGAAAGGCTAAAGAACGACCCTCAATTATTTAATGTAATTATGTTGCAGGTCATGAATTCTGTTACACAGGATCTTTACCTATCCGATAGATCTAAGCAGAGGCTGGTAATGTTTGAAGAAGCATGGCAGTACTTTAAAGATGGTAGCAGGATCGGGAGCATGATAGAAGAAGGGTATAGGAGAGCGAGAAGGTATGGAGGATGCTTTGGAATTGTTACACAAAGCCCAAACGATCTACCCAAGTTTGGCCCCGCAGGTGAGGTGATAAGCGAAAACTCGCCTTTTAAATTCTACCTAGAAAATAGAAACTATGACGCTGCATCTCAACAGGGGAATATATCCCAAACCGGCTTTGCTTTAGATATGCTGAAGCGAATTAAACTAGTTAAACCACATTATTCCGAATTATACATGGAAACCCCTTTTGGTGAGGGCGTTGGTAGATTGATACTAGATCCATTTTCAAGTGCCCTTTATTCAAGTGAGTCAGAAGATTATACGCGCTTTAAACAATTGATTAATTCAGGGATGGGTAAAGTTGAGGCAATCTATAAGTGTCTCGGTATTTAGTTGCTTCATTGTATTAATGACATTTGTATTGAATTACACACGTGCAGATGAAGCATTAACGCCAGAGGAGCTTGCAGCAACTGTTAATGCAAGCTTAAAGGAAATGATAGGAACAAAAGAAGGGATCATAAATAACATGAGCAATCCTCTCATGACAAATCAGTTAATGAGCACCTATTCTGGCGAGAAATTTGATGCACAGATTGCCTGTGATCTAAATTATTCACTTTTCGAAGTAATGGCAACACCAACGGACTCAGGTGACCTAGAGAATTTCATACTATTTCAAGATATGGATGTAGATGAGGAATACGAATATTTGCATGAGTTCAAAGATAATCCGATATCCGGGATATGTGCTAACGGAATAATAAGTTGTAATGAAGGGACCTGGAACGATTGTAAATCGTTCCAGTGGGTCGCTTCAAATGAAGGATATCTAAGCCTTCAGCAAACTGCCTTATCTTCTTTAGGCGGATGTTACTGTATAAATAATTCTTGTGGTAACGGCCTTGCGATTAGAAATATTAAAAGCATTATGGAAGATCTTGGCGGTGCTATATACTCCACTATTGGACAGATTCTGCCCGATATTGCGATCTCTAGCGTTCAGGTTGATGGTAGCCACATTCGATACATTGGAAATCGACAAGGGTCATGCTTAATAGGTGGAGAACCGAACCCAGCTTTATATAAATATTTTTCGAAACCAGAAGACATAGAGGTTGATTCATCTAGCACTGCTGATACCCATAGCGTACATCAACTATTAATGAGTTCCCAGATAGCAGAAGCATCTGATTATCAGCTATTCAGCTGTGAAAAAAATAGAGATGTGCAAGTAGAGGATGTAAGCGCCGATCAGGTAATTCTCTATGATGGTGGCAAAGGTTCTATTACCTCATGTGGAGAAGGGTGCCTACAACTTTCTCTGGGGCAGATAGGAAATAACTACTATCTTGGAGATGGGCAATGTGTACTTTATGAAGAGATGGCTCAGTTTTGGGTTGAAAAACCAGAGCGAATACTAGATGCGGTGATAGAGCGGGCTTATTTAGATGATCACCTTCAACTCATTGTAGATGACTCCCTAATCTGGACTGGGCCAACAGGTACATGGCTAGATTTAAATAACTTACCCGGATATCAATGTGAACGCTCGCAATCTTGGGTAAATGTTCCCGTAGATATAAATATAACGAACATGCTTAATAGCTATGGCCAACATACTGTTAGATTTAGGGTAGGAGTTCAAGGGGCTGGAGAGGCCTTTATGTTCGGCAGGATATACATAGACGAATCATGTGGGCTGGCACCCGATGTAACTACAAATACTTGCGAGGCATATGAATCAAATCCGGGATGTAGGCTTAAAGAAGAGTATATCGATGATGTTAGGACATTTTTTAACTACAACCCTACTGGTGTGACACCTTTACCTATTCCAAAACTAATTACCGGGCCTACTTGTAGCTTCGATGTGGTTAGACCATGGTGGAAAATAAAGCGTGTTTACCAGTGTGAGAATGAAAGTAGATTTGATCTCAGTCACGCCACCCAGCGATACGCTACTGTTGATGGTTCAGTAAATCAAACTGGATATGATGACTATGTAAGGAATGAGCATGGTAGTTTTGAACTGAAAACAGGTAATACATTAAGACTACCAGATGTTCCAGTTTTACCCGCATGTGAATTAACCTGCAAGACAAGACGAGTCAGAGAAGCGGTAGAAGTGGCTGGGCTAGGACCAGAATTGCTTGCTCGAAATGATCATCTTAGCTTAGAGACCAGATATCTATCTTGTACACAAGGTGAGATACCAAGCTGCCCTGTAGGTGAAGGAGAAGAAATTATTATTAATTGCCAATGTATTAGTGATTTTGCTGAAGCGACAGCGAGAATGCAATCTATTAGATTAGGGTCAATGGACAAAATATGTACGTCAGGGAATCTCTCAGATTTATAATGATGAGCCTATTTTTATTTTCATCAGAATGCTTTGGAGAGCAAATATGTGCCAAAGATTTGGATGGAGATGGAGATTATCTACAAAGCAATGAAATAGCTGTTTGTAAACTTTTAGGCGACAAGACTCTTTGCCCCATTGATACTGTGGAATGCCAAGTTAACTATACATGCCCACTTGATGGCAATCTAATTTGTAATGCTGGTAGCTGTGAACAGCCGGTAGCATGTAAAGCCCGTTATACACTAATGAGGACATGGGTTTATGATTGTCCCACTACTGGAATAACCTATCAAAATGAAGACGAATGCACTGGTTCTTGTAAGCAAACTGCTTTATGTGACTCATCTGAACCCATTTGCCCCACTCAAGATGGAGGTCCTTGTTTAGATATAGGTGGAGGGAATTACGAGTGTTCCGCGACGGCTTGTTTTGAAGGTAATACCATTTTTGAAGAAATAACAGAGATAGATGATCGTATATATAAGGACGATGGAGAACGGACAGGGGAAGGAGAGTGCCTGGATCAGGTGATGTTATTTTCAGGCCGTACTATGTCATGTAGAACTCCAGGATTATCTACCGCATATAATAATTGTTGTAACGAATCAGATACCATTCTTCAGGACAGTGTAGGGAGTGCAACTGAACTTGGGCTTGGGTTGCATGCTATACAAGCTACATTTGCTGCAGCGAAAACAGCTTTTGACGCTTATCGGGCTGGCCAAACTGCTGCTGATGCAGGAAAGCTTGCAAGTGATGCCCTAATTGAAACATTTGGCCCAGCTAATATTGCAGCGACTATTGCAATTACAATGTTGGTTGATTATCTGGCAAATAACTGTAATCAAATGGATTCAGAGACTTCTGTACTAAATAACTCTGGCTATTGCTACCAAACAGGGATCTTTTGTGAAAAGCGTATTTTCGGTAGTGGGTGCGTACAAAAAGCGGAATCCTACTGCTGCTTTAATTCAAAGCTTGGAAGAATACTTCATGAACAGGGAAGGTCGCAATTAGAGGTATTTAATGATATCTCATCAAATGATTGCCGGGGTTTTACGCCTGAACAGTTCCAATACCTAGACTTTTCACGAATTAATTTTACTGATTACTACGATGATCTTAGAAAAAATACAGAATCAGAGAGGAAAGCAATGATAGAGGAAAAGCTCAATGAGTTTCATCAAGCGATTTAGCTTATGTTGCATAATTACTTTAGTAGGTGACCTCTCAATTGCAAAAGAGATCATTGTAGGAAAAGCCTACCCCATTGAAGAGCGTTCAGCCATTGATGAAATGAAAGATCGAGCATCATCTATAGACTGGCAACATCACTATAAAGAAATGGTAGATAAAATACCTAATAAAAAAGGCGTACATTTACCATTTGCCGAGATTGATAAAGAAATTTATACAATTCCACATTACGCGCTAGAGAAAGAAATTGTTGATGAAAATCATAATATTATTTACTCCAAGGGGTATGCCTTTAATGTTCTTGATTATGCACCGATGCAGTTTCGGTTTGTGGTGATTTCAGATCATCCAAAACACTTAGAGTGGTTTAAAGAACAGCAAAAAAATGGCGATACAATTCTGATTTCAGGTGCATCTGCGTATAGGATTTCTGAAAAAATTAAACAGGAAGCATATGAACTCGATCAAAAAATGATTGATACCTTTGGTTTAGTCAATATTCCTGCAATTGTTGACCGAGATGGAAATCAATTTCGAGTTAGAGAGTTTGGATTAGATTATGAGAACTAAGCGTTCCGTATTACTCCTATTTATGCTGGCAGCATTTCCCAGAGTGCTTTTGGCTGGCAACTGTAATGCCGGTTTTCTTAATCCAGTCACAGATGTTTCTTGGAAATGCATTTTCCCGATAAGAATCGCCGGTTTAGATATGACGCCGGTCACGGGACTTGGAGATAACAATCTAGATGTGATGGATAAAATTGATAGTCCAATATGTACCTGTAATGATGGAGTAATTCCAAGAGTAGGTTTAAGTGTATCTTTTTGGGAGCCGTCTAGAGTGATAGATACTGTACAGGATCCTTATTGTTTCATGGCGCTTGGACAACAATTATCTAATCCAACGCCAGGCCGATTATCCGGTACCATACAGAATAAATCTGGTGCAAGTCACCTGTTTCAACAGATGCATTTCTATATGTTTCCTGTCTGGGCAATTATGGATATGTTCTTAGATGTGCCTTGTATAGATAAAACAGAATTTGACGTTGCAATGGCGACTGAGCTAATCCCTACTTGGAATAATGATATTGCTGCGTTAGTGATTAATCCAGAATCTGTGCTGTTCGGAAATACAGCCGCGCAATTGGCCTGCATGGCTGATAGTACAGCGGCTTTGATGGGCAAACCTCTAAATCATCTTTTTTGGTGCATGGGTTCATGGGGATCTGCATATCCACTCTCCGGGAATATTGATGTGATTGATAGTGTTCAGGCAAATGCAGGACTTGCGGCAAGAGGTATTTATTTTATGGGACGAACTGGATTATTAAGAGATAACGCCGTAAACCAGTGTGGTACAACAATTACCCCTATATGGAAAAAGCAACATTACAGACTTCAACTGGCTAAACCAGTCCGAGATAATAGTTGCCAGGTCATTGGAAGAACAGGCCTGCTTTGGTCGCAGTTAAAAAATCCTCCTACCAGAGGGGATAACTTTGCGTGGATGTTATTTAAAAAGGTGAGATGCTGTGTTAGTTATTAAAGCCGTCGTGTTGTTTTTACTCAGCCATAATTTATATGCTGATGAATCTCAGATTATTCCTATTACTGAGGATATAACAAATAGAGTAAGTAACATAGAGGTGATTAAGGTAGATGAAGAAACCAAAAAAAAGGTTTCAGAGATTGTTAACTATACAAAGACAAAGGCCTATAAGAATAAAGTAGATGCGTATAAAGAACAGATTATTTCTGGCGCAGATATAGCAATAAATACAACAGGTAAGAAGGCAAATGATGAACTAGGAAAACTTATTCTGTTTATATCTAAAAGTATCCCAATAAGAACACTTAGAAACTATGCTAGAGATCTTTCAGCATTTAAGAATGCCACGATGGTTATAAATGGATTTGTAGAATCAGGGACATATATGAAGCCAACATTAATGTTTATCAACGAAATACTTAAGGTAAATCCGTTATGTAAAGGGCCAGAATGTCAACTGTATCCAGTTACTGTGGAAATTGATCCATTACGATTTAAGAGGTATAGCGTGAATCAGGTACCAGCTTTAGTGCATGTACCACAGAGTCACTACCTAGAGCAATATTGCAATCTAGATTTACTCAATCTTAAGCGTGAAGAGGTGATTGTTGTAGGTGATGCGTCAATTTCCTATATGCTCGACCTTTTAGGTAAAGAGACAGGAAGAGAGGACATTATGTTAATTCTTGATGAGATTATGTACGGAGGATAGAAATATGGATATAAGGTTAGATCAGTTAAATAAAAAAGCGGTCTTAGTGTATTTTATTCTCGCAACTGTGCTCTTGGGGATTTATCACCTAAAAGATAATATAGTAGTGAGTTTAGGTAACTCACTGAATTATTCATTATTTATTAAGAATACGGATACGCCAATAAAAGGCGATTATGTAACCTTCTATAAGGTTCATCCGTATTTTAGTAGAGTTTCTAAAGACAATAAGCTTGCTCTCACAAAAAAGATTATTTGTATTGAGGGGGATGAACTGACAACTAGAGGAGATCTGCATTACTGTAATGGAGAGCCAATAGCACAAGCAAAAGATAGAACAGGGAAGGGTAATCCTTTAACCATCTATGAATATAACGGCGTGATACCGAATAGTATGGCCTATGTTATAGGCGAAAATAATACTAGCTTTGATAGCCGCTATTTCGGATTTATAAATATTGAAGAGCTAGAAAAGGTGAGACCAATTCTATGAAGGGTTTAATAATATTATTTTTTATTAACTTCAGTTCAATCGTTCTTGCCTTCGAAGATAATGAAAATGCTATTGGATACTGGTTCTATAAAGATGATAAAGAAAAACTGGCGAATGAAAAAGAACGTGAGGTTTTACCACCTGCGCCACCTCTTGAGGCGATGATGGAGATGCACCCTAAGGATTTGGAAAAACTGCAGCTAGAATATTTAGATCAGTCAGTGTGGTTGCTCACGCCAGAAGCAGTTTTGGATGAAATGAAAATTAGAGATGCAATTAGAAGAAAAGCGCTTGCGTATACTAATGTACATGGAATGGTGGTTATGCAAAATCCAAATCTTAATACAGGAGCCCAATACCCATCATCAACGCCTGCAATAAATGCCCAAACAAAAACAAGGATGGAATCAATAAAACGAAAAATATCTAATGGGCAAGATGAGTTTGGTTTAATATTTTTTACCCAAAATGGGTGTCAATATTGTGACCTGCAAAGAGCAACCCTGGGGTATTTTAATGACCAGCATGGCTGGGAAATAGTAGAAGCAGATATTAATCACAGACCAAAAGCTGCCGTTAGATTTAATGTAACAACAACCCCTATGATTATTATGATACAGAGAGGATCAGATAAATGGATGCCTGTTTCTGTAGGGTATCAAACATTGGATCAGATTAATGCCCAGATATATAGAGCGATTGGACTTATAAAGGGCGATATTGATCCCCAACAGTTTTATTTGATGGATTATCAGAAAACGAGTGTCAAAGATCCACTATCAGGAAATCTTTAATGAAAATACTAATATTTATGCTCACAAGTTTCATTATTCCTGACCTTCTCTATGCAGGTTGGGCAGATGATTGGCTAGATCAGAAAACCGTAACCCAGCCAAGTTACTTCGAAGGACAAAAGAGGGGGTATATCTCTGGTGGCGCTCTTCAAATGAGGTTAAAAAATACAAATGATAATCTTTTTACTGTTGAACCGCCGAGAGTCAAAGCTGGTTGTGGTGGGATTGATATTTTTGGAGGAGGGATATCATTTTTAAACGAAGACTATCTCGTAGATAAATTTCAAAACATCATTCAGGTTGCACCCGCTGTAGCCTTTCAGATGGCAATGGGAACGCTCTGCAAACAATGCCAAACAATTATGAATAACCTTGAAGATATTAGTAATGGGCTTAATAGTATCCAAGTAAACGATTGCCGTCTTGCAAAAAGACTTGTAGCACCGATTATGAATGGGCCAGACCAAGAAACTATGGGGGAGATTTGGTCTGGGGTTAGCACGGAAATGAATCTTAAAGAGGGCGTGGAAAGCCTTTTTACTGCAGCACAAAGGAAAATTAATGTTGATAACGGCGCTAGCCAGGTGGTAGGCACGGAAGTAATAGATGGTTGCCCAGCAGAATTCAGAGCCTATTTTAGGCCTGGTTCACTCGTTCAAAATGCTGCAGAAGAGCTAAATATGGAGGATTATGAGGGATTAATCAGAGGGTTTATTGGAGATATAAGAATACATTACGACGAGGACGTAAAGACCTTTGCAGTAGAGCCCTTAGATCGGTGTCAAGAGAACAGTGAAAAGGGATACGATGAATTTATGGCGGGTACCGTGCTCGAAAGAAATAGAGATGGCGAATGCCGAGAGCATGATACCCAAAGTATCAGAACCTGGGTGATTAATAACTTAAACTCTATTATCGATAAGATGAAGGGAAATGATGAAGAGAGTCCGCTAACTAGCGCGGAAGAGGATTTCATTGACCAATCACCTTTACCCGTCTTTCATATGCTTAAATCAGGGGTTTTATCTGGAACAGAAGATCATTCTGTAAGTATTCTAGTAGAGCCGTTGGCAACGGCCTATGCATACAAGATAACATCCGATTTCTACAATACCATAGATTATGTATTAGACAAGTCAATTGAAGCCAGCCAACTTACAGGTCTAAGTAGGGATGAAGATGGTAATGATTTACCCGCTCATCGATGTAATGCCAGGGTTCTTATATCAGCATTTGACAAACTTAGAGTAATGAGGAATGACATTTCAGAAATGCAAGACCTATCAAGACTTGAATTCGATTCAGATATAGCAACACTGTCAAATAATTTGAATGTAGCGAGAAAGGTCTTGGAAGATAGAATCTCGGCATATAGGCAAACGCTTGGCGACCTAGGAAATTAGAATGCGTAAATTAATTTATCTACCATTCATTTGTATATATTTACACTCTGAGACAGTATTTGCTGAAACTATGGAGTTTTATACCTATGGTGGTTTTGATGCGATGCGAGATGCGTTTCAAAGAATCGCCTTAATATTTAGCGATAATCAGTTCATTACCCTCATTGGGGTTATGGCAATTCTAGGCATATTTTCGGGTGTAATCTTTCTGTATATACGTGGACAGATAGGTGGCCAGGTTAATCTTAATACCGTTTTTATACCAATCCTTATTGGGGCCGTGGTTTACTTGGGTTTAACGGTACCAAAAGGTACATTGATCGTTACGGATCCCGTAAAAAACAGATTTCAGGAAGTGGGTGACATACCAGTCGGCATAGTTCTCGTTAGCGGTATTTTGAATACAGTTGAGAGAATAATTGTAGATGTGGTTGATACAGCATCTGCATACCCCTATGAAAAAGAAGCGGGTGGATTAGCATTTGATCTTATATATCGAGCGACTTCAGAACATTTTGATGTTCAAAACTTCCTTCTCACAAAATCAATAGGACGTTATTTTATTGATTGCTCCCCGCTAGCATTATCAAACCCAGACTCTGGATTGAGTGAACAGTCTCTGAAAAGAGATGTTACTGACTGGATGGCTGAATTAGAGAAGATGGCACTATATCATGACTATACTGTCTATTATGATTCAGATAATGCGAGAGGAGTGACCACAACCTGTAATAGCGCTTGGAGTAGCATCAAGCCTATTTTAAACAACTCAAGCACGTTCACAGAACTTCAAAATTCTCTATGCAGTAAAGTGGGTTTTGATAG